>JBBSEL010000559.1:0-3982 GCA_038239755.1 Chloroflexia bacterium
CCGTTGCGCTCCTGAGTTGAATTTTTCGACAATCTGCTGCATGGGACTTTCGACGCCAAAGATCTCGTTGGCGAAGAAGTTGTATTTGGTCTCGCCGCGCTTGCCAACGTCGACCCCCGTCGCCATGATCATGTTGAAAATACGGCTGTGGGCCAGTTGGGCGATCTGGGGGTTGCGCTTGACCAGTTCAAAATAGTCGGCGAAGGGGCCCTCCCACGCCAGGGCTTGTTCCTGCGCCCGGTACTCTTCTAACTTCCGAATCAGATCCATGAATGGATCTCCTTTCTGATGCCGTCGTTGCGGACGACCCGGGCTACGTCGCGGTAGGTCGAAAGGGGTGGGTAGCAGACGATCCGATCCCACCAGGGTGTTCGTCAGGTAGGCGCTAGGAGCGGAGACGACCGAAAGACCGGGCACTCCTGAATCCGCTTACTATTAATACGCTTGGCAGTGACGAACGGTTGCGGGGCCTGCCGCACGGGAGTGCGGATGGGCAGAAAGGCCGGGTAACTGCAACCGATGGGGTTCCCAACCTTCAGAGATAGGCAAACACTATACAACTGTATCGGGCGCAGCCGGCACCCGGCGGAAGGCGGGGCGAAAATGCACAACGTCCCCGGAGACCAGTCAGATGACGGTCATGGCCGGGGACGCCGCAGTCCACGCGATCCTGAGAGTTGGCCCACGCAGCAAGCCTGCGCTGCAAGGGCCGGACCTCTCGGGAGAGGCGGCCCCTCGCTCATACTCGTATTCTATCATACTGCTAGCTAGGGAGCAAGGGGTCCCGCCCCGAATCAGGACGGATGTACCGGGGGTGGATAGGAGATCAGGGTATCGGGTTTCAATCGTCTTCCAGCGCCGCCAGGACATCGGGCAAGAGGCCGATCCCGGTGGGGCCGAAAAACTGGGGGCTGAGGAACGGGGCGAGGGCATAGGCAACGCCCAGGCTCAGCGACTCGACCCGCTCGACCAGGCCCGCCGTCAGCGCGCCGCTGGCCCCGCCCCGCTGCTTGGTGTTCGTCTCGCCCAGCAGGTCGTCAATCAACGGCCCCAACTCGCCCCCGGCGCGGATCGCGGCGGCGATTGAAGCCGGGAGGGGACAACGCCCGCTGCTGCCCAGGCCCACCCGCCCGCTGCGATCCACCACGGCGGTCCAGGCGGTGGTGAACATGCCGAAGGGGTGGTCTTCGGTGTAGCCCTCGATGCCGATGCCCAGGTCGGCGTCCAGCGCGGCACGGGCGGCGGCAGCCCGTTGCAGCGCCCCGCGCACCCCGGCGGCCACGGTGGTCGGCTGTTCCTCCACGCCGGAGGGCACGTCAATCCCACGCACGACGGCCTGGGGCCAGACGCGCGCTACGGCGCGGGCCACCGCATCGACTTTCGTCGGGTTGGTGCTGCCCACCGCGATCAGGGTGGGAGGGATCGATTCAGGAGCGAGCATCGTAAGGGCAAGAAATAAACCAAAAACGCGGGTGGTTTTTGGTTTACCGTAACGATATTGCGACGGGCTACCCGGCGTTAGAGATGCAACCGCATCCCCTC
Organism: Chloroflexia bacterium; assembly: GCA_038239755.1. Lineage (GTDB taxonomy): Bacteria > Chloroflexota > Chloroflexia > QHBQ01 > JAICKM01 > JBBSAN01. Next base: position 1,543 of record JBBSEL010000559.1, read on the forward strand.
ATAGCCCATCTCGATTTCGCTGCCGAGCTCCTGGGAGGCGGCTTCGATCTGGAGGCGGACCTGGTCTTCGTACTTCGGGTTGATATGCACGGCGACGATGCGAGGCAGATAGTCGTGGATCGCCCGGAAATCGCGCATTTCCTCGATCAGCATACTGGGGGTCATATGCCCGAAGCGCCGGGCTTCGTCAATATGCTCGTTGGGCAGGGTCGCTTCGGTGATGATCAGGTCGGGGGTGACGGCGGCCCAGGCATCGTGGGCCTGGCCGCGCGTGTCCGAGGTGAAGAAAAAGCTCTTACCATCACACGAGATGCTGTAACCGACGGTCGGCACGCTATGGTTCATGCTCAGCGGCACCACGCGGTAGTTCTCGATCTCCAGCGGCCTGTTCGGTTCCACATCCTCGAAGCGCAGGCTCGGCCCGTCGGCAGGAATATCGTGGAGCTTAGGCCAGATCGACTGGTTCATGAAGTGGGATTGCAGGGCATCCCGGGTATCGGCGGTGCAGTAAATGGTCAACTGCCCGAAATACATGTTATTGAACCCGATCATGGGGATGTCTTTGATGTGGTCGTAGTGATAATGCGTGAGCAGCACCGCGCGCAGGAGCTTTTGCTCGTCAAAAGTCAGCCCCGACGTGAGGCTACCGGCGTCCACCGCCAGCACATCATCCACCAGAATGGAGAGAAATTTCGTGTTCCTGCTCTCGCCCTGGTGGACACCCAAGAGGCGAATATGCATGTGTGTGGCCTGACTTTCGTTGAGATGGGGGGTAGAAGCTCCTTACGGTCCGGGCTGCCAGGCGGAGAATATACCCATAAGGCAGACCGAAATCGGATACAGACGCGGCCAACAAGACGATCTATCCGAAATCCTTACCCCGAATTATAGCACTAACTATGCACAGGACGCAAGAGTAGCAGAACCGTAAAAAGTGAGCAAATAGTACTAATTTCGCGTGCGGGACGGCCTACGCGCGCCCGCTAAGAACTGGCCGGATGCGGCCTGCTGAGCAGCCAGATCGGGTTGGTCATCGCATCCACCCAGAGTGCGCCCGGCTCCTCCGCCAGGTCCACTTCGGGATCCAGCGGCTGGATCAGGTCGGCACGGACGAAAGGCGGCGGCGCGTCGCTATGCACGATCTGGTGCTCATAGATAAAACGGTCAGACGCGACAAAAGTTTCACCCAACACCCCGTCCGGCCCCAGCAGGCGGACCACTCGCCCGCTGCCGCCGATCACCTCAACGCGGACATGGGCCGTCTCGCCGGGATAGAGGGCGGTTTCATCGCCGGTCAGCACCGTGGCGTGGGGGGTCTGGACGGTCAGGTAGAGTTCTGGCCCGTCGGGCGCGGCAGAGATGAAGACATGCCCATCCATGATCGCGGCCAGGATGGCGGGGATCGATAACTCTTCGGCGTAGACCCAGGTGGTGGGGTTGCCGATCAGGTAGGGATAGGGATGGTCGGGGGTGGCGACCCGGTGCAGATCGCTGCCGCCCACGCCGACGGGGCGCTTGCCCGCCCGCAGCAGGGCCGTCCAGTGGGCCAGCGATTGGTAGTTAGAGAGGAACCAGGGGGCCTGCCAGACCTCGAAGGCCATCGTGTCGGGGAAGTCGCCATAGGTCCAGTCGGGGCCGTCATCTTTGGGGTGGTTGATGCTGGTGACGGCGTGGCGCTGGTGGGCGGCGCGGATGATCGCTTTCATGCCTTCCAGGTCGGTGCAGCGGAAGTCGAGCCAGCGGTCCAGCCCCCAGACGTTGAGGTGGCCCCACGGGGTCGTCACCTCTTCGCTGGGGATCCAGAGGAAGTCGGGGTGCGCGGCCAGGGCCAGTTCGGGGTTAACCAGATTGTGATCGGTCATCGCGCCGAAGTCCAGGCCCCAGCGCCGGTGCTCCGCCGCCATCTCCTCCACCGAGTTCGCCCCGTCACTATGGAAGGTGTGCGCGTGGAGGTTGCCCCGGTACCAGCGGGCCTCTTTTTTCAGGATGCCCGGCTCGTAGACCGGGTAGGGCCGGGCCGGGGGCGGGCCGTCGGCCTCTGCCGTCTGGCAGGCGATTTCGACGGTGTAGCGGCAGCCGCTGGGGGGCAACGGGTCCGCCGCGCCGAGGAGGATGTGCCAGGTGCCGGGCGGCAGATCGCCCCGGCGGTAGCCCGGCGTGGCCTCTTCGGGGGCGATGAAGAACTCCTGGCGGAACGCCCCGGTCCAGCCGCGGAAGCCGTGCGGCCCCAGGAAATTCAGCCCGCCCGTATCGAACACCCCGATATCGAGCATCGCCACCGACAACTCGCCAGGGACCAGCGCCGTGACAGTGTAGGCCACGTCGAGCCGGGCGGCGTTGGCGGGCATCTGGATCACCACGTCCACCGTGCCGCTACGGAGCGCGTTCTGCGCGGTGGTCAGGTTAGTCAACACCTGCGTGACCGTGACGGTGTCGCCGA
>JBBSEL010000560.1:0-3977 GCA_038239755.1 Chloroflexia bacterium
ACTGCTGGACGATGCAGGAGCTCCTGCGGTACCAAGTCCCACTGCCCCGCTGGGTACCTCCCAAACGACGGGGGCGCCCCCCGAAAACGGCACAATTAAGAGTCACGCTGTGACCACGCTTAAGTGGGGCACTACCCCATAAACCGTGTATCACCCAATATACAAAGGCCACAGAGAGTATATCAACTCTGTGGCCTTCGTGTGCTCTATGGTGCCTGGGGCAGGTTAGGCTTCGATGATGGTCGGCGGTTCGCCGCCCTGGCCCTGGCTGCCCTGGGTCGGCATCCCATCGAGCCGGGCGGTGGGGGCACCCTCGGTCTCGGGGGCGGCCTCGGTCTTGGCCTTCTGCTCTTCGCTGCCGCTCTGGATGCTCTGGTCGCCAGTGCCTTCCTTCTTGAACATCAGGTAGGCGGTCTCGGCGGGCCACAGCGGCTGGATGCCGGTCAGTTCCCAGCCATCGGCACCCAGCGTGTTCATCACGCGGCGGGCAAAGCTGCTGCGCCGCTCGTTCTTCTCAATAAAAATCTCTTCGCCTTCGACCGACACGCGGCCTCGGAAATCCATGTATACAACTTTATATTGGAAAGCCATCGGTGGCTCCTTTCACTGGTGCGCGGTCCCGCAATCCCTGGTGTGGGCAGTCACTGCGGGAAAAATTAAGAGGGCAGATCGGCGGGTGGTGGTTAAAAGTGGTTTGGCTCGATGCGCCCCGCCCACATGGGACGCATCGAGCTATCTGTCCTTATTATACGAGTCCCCGCCCCCGGTCACATCTGCCGGTGGGGGAGACCGGGTCTACGCTGTTCGGGGGAGGAACGAGTGCTGAGTGCTGAGTGCTGAGGGATCAGGGATCAGGGATCAGGGATCAGGGATCAGAACGACAGAATACGCAATACGCAATACGCATCACGCCCCGTGTAACCCCCGTTTGGCTGGGTGCGTATATAGAGTCAAGAACGCAAAAAGATTCCACATGAGATCGCTTCCGGCGTAAATCCGTTAGCGGTGGGTGGAATATGGTACAATAAAGGATAACCGACGCAGGGTTCCCGTGCGGTGGGGGTGACACGCCGGTTGCATGGTAAAGAGAGGAGCGCCCGTATGTTGCCACTTTCTGGCCCTGATTGGCTGGCAAGTCTCTATCTGGGTTGCTTTGTATTCGGTCTGATTTTCACGGCTATTTCGGCCTTCTTCAGCTTCGGCCACATGACGGGGCATATCGACTTCCCCCATGTGGACACCGGGCACGATCCCGGCGTGCATGGGCCCCATGTGCAACTGCATGGGCCCCATGTGGAACTGCCGCACCCGCATGTGGGCGCGGGCCACGGGCACGCGAGCAGCGTCCACGCGGGCGAGACCGCCGGGGTGCCGGTGCCGACCCAACCGGTCGACCGAGGGATGGCGCAGGAGACGATCAGCCCGCTGAATATGCCGACCATCCTGGCGGCGATCACCTGGTTCGGGGGCGTGGGCTATGTGCTGACGCACATGAAGTTCCTGGGCTGGATCCTGATCATGGGCGTGGCCTTGTTGGGCGGCTTCCTGGGCGGCTATATCGTCTACTACTTCTTCGCCAAAGTGCTGTGGCCCGCGCAGACCCATCCGATGGACCCGGTGGAGTATGATCTGCGTGGCACCTATGCCCGTGTGGTCAGCGGCATTGCGCCGAATGGCACCGGCGAAATCATGTACACCAAGGGCGGGACCCGTGCCGTGGCCGGGGCACGTAGCGCCGACGGCGAACCGGTGCCGAAGGGGAGCGAGGTCATGGTGGTGCGCTATGAGCGCGGGCTGGCCTATGTGGTCTTGCGCAACGCGCCCCAGGACGTGACCGTGCCGACGGCACCCCGCATTACCACCGAGCTACCGGCCAACCCGGCCCATGCGATTTCGACCGCCGATCCTTCAACCCCGACGCGCACCCTCTAGTACTCTGTCTGGGACCGCGCCTGGCGAATGAGGTGCTTTGGACAGGAGGTGACCTGCGAGATGATGGCCTTTTGGACCGATGCTTAGGTTAGGCACATCTTCATGGTTCGCGATCATTTGTGTCTCGTAGTAGTGGTGCATCGCCCCGACGGGGGGCAACGTTAAAGGAGTGGACGATGGAAATTCTTATTCCGGTGGTCTTGCTGGTGCTGGTCCTCCTGGTCATCATGGCCTGGGTGGTGAGCATGGTGCGCAAGGTGGGGCCGAACGAGGCGCTGATTATTACCGGCCTCGGCGGGCATCCCAAGGTGATCAAGTCGGGCGGCGCGGTGGTGCTGCCGTTGGTGCAACAGTATCGCACGCTCTCGTTGGAATTGATGTCGTTTGACGTGGCCCCCACCCAGGACCTCTACACCCGGCAGGGCGTGGCGGTGACGGTGGAAGCGGTCGCCCAGATCAAGGTCAAGTCGGACCCGGAAAGCATCCTGACCGCCGCCGAGCAGTTCTTGAACAAGACTCCGGCGGAGCGCGAAGGCTTGATCCGGTTGGTCATGGAAGGCCACCTGCGTGGCATCGTCGGTCAGTTGAGCGTGGAAGAAATCGTCAAGCAGCCGGAGATGGTGGCCGACAAGATGCGCCTGACCTCGGCAGATGACATGGCGAAGATGGGGCTGGAGATCATCTCCTTCACGATCAAAGAAGTCCGCGATAAGAACGAATATATCATCAACATGGGCAAGCCGGACATCGTAGCGAACAAGCGCAACGCCGACATCGCTGCCGCCGAAGCCGCCCGCGACACGGCCATCCGCCAGGCGATGGCCCAGCGCGAAGCTGCCGTGGCCCGCGCCCAGGCCGACCAGGAGCGCGTGATCGCCGAGACGGCCAGCGCGACCAAGCAGGCTGCCGCCCAGCGTGACCTCGATATCGCCCGCGCCGACTACACCTCGACGGTGCAGCGCCAGAAGGCCGCGTCGGACAAGTCGTATGAGATTGAAGCCAACGTGCAGCAGCAGGCGGTCATCCGTGAGCAAGTCGCCGTCCAGCGCGTCGGTGTCGAAGAGCAAGTCAAGGTGCAGGACGCCGAGATCTTGCGCCGCGAACGCGAACTGATCGCCACCGTGCTGAAGCAGGCCGAGATCGAGCGGCAGCGGGTGGAAACCCAGGCCGCCGCCGAACGCCAGCGCCGCATCCTCGAAGCGCAGGGCCAGGCCGAAGCCGCCCGCGTGAATGGTGCCGGGCAAGCCGATGCCATCCGCGCTCAAGGTATGGCCGAAGCCGATGTGATCCGCGCCCGTGGGCAAGCCGAAGCCGACGCGATGCATGTCCGCGCCGATGCGTTCAAGAACTACAACCAGGCGGCCATCATTGACAAGCTGCTGAGCAGCATGCCTGAAGTGATTGCCGCGATCAGCCGACCGCTGAGCCAGGTGGACAAGATCACCATCGTCTCGACCGGTGATGGCGCGCACGGCATGGGGGCCAGCCAGGTGACGGGCGATATCACCCGCATCGTGGCCCAGTTCCCGGCCCTGTTCGAGACCCTGACCGGGATGAAGATGAGCGACCTGATGAGTGGCGTGACCGGCATCAACCTGAACGGCCTGCCCACCAACGGCTCGACCACGAACGGCACGCCGATCGGGGCCGCCGCGAACGGCAACGGCAACGGCAGCCGGGCCATCGTGGACAGCACCGCCCGCCCCGCCCCGCCCACCGACGGTGGCACCCCGCCAACCAGCAACAGCTAACCGCCGGGTTGAGGCGTGCTAGCCACGCCCACTCAGATAACGCCTACAGGCCGAGTCGTCATCGACTCGGCCTGTGGTATAATGGGCGGGAGTACAGTCAATTAATGGAGGTAAGCGATGGCCGCACATTCAATTCGCGCGATTTACACGCAAGGCCTGCTCCGCCCCCTGGAGCCGCTACCGTTTCGCGAAGGCGAAGAAGTCGCACTGATGGTGCTTTCTGACCGGGCGCGTTTGGAGGCGGCGCTAGGCGATCTGCTGGTGCCCCGGTCGCCTGCCCCTGACGACGAGGAA
>JBBSEL010000561.1:0-3970 GCA_038239755.1 Chloroflexia bacterium
GGGATGCTCGTCGGTGTCCACCATGATCGGCTCGCCCTTCTTTTGGGGGACGGGCACGGCGGTGATCTCTTCCTGGAAGCAGCCACACTCGATGGCCTCTTTGGCCTTCATCTGGCTTTGATACGCGAACTCGTCTTGCTCCTCGCGGGTCAGGTGCCACTTCTCGGCCACGTTCTCGGCGGTCTCGCCCATGCTGAACGGGTGATACATTTCGGCCAGCCGGGGGTTGGTGAAGCGCCAGCCCAGCGTCGTATCGAACATCTCGCGGTTACCCCGGTCGAACGCCTCGCCCGGCTTCGCCATCACGTAGGGGGCGCGGGTCATGCTCTCGACCCCCCCGGCGATGAAGTGCTTGCCGCAGCCGCCTCGGACCTGCGCCGCCGCGTCGTTGATCGCCTGCAAGCCGCTGCCGCACAGCCGGTTGATCGTGGCCCCGGCCACGGTGATCGGCAGCCCGGCCAGCAACCCCGCCATGCGGGCCACGTTGCGGTTGTCTTCCCCCGACTGGTTGGCGCAGCCCAGCAGCACGTCTTCGACCCGTTCCGGCTGGTTGCCGGTGCGGTTCATCAGCGCGCGAATGGCGCAGGCTGCCAGGTCGTCGGGGCGCACGCTCGCCAGGGCACCGCCGTAGCGCCCGATCGGTGTGCGCACGGCATCAATAATAAACGCCTCGCAGTCGAGGTTCTGGTCCAGCTCACGCCGGTGTGTATGCAAGGACATGGTGATCGTTTGCTCCCTTGTTGGTGGGTCGGATAGCGGTGGGCGCAAGGCCCCACCTATTATACCATAACCAGGCACGCCGTCGCCCCGCCGGGCCGCGCTTGGCTACCCGCCGAGCCAGCGCCGCACCAGCGACCGGGGCACGAGGTAGAAGACAGCCAGGACGGCATAGATCGCCAGGCTGGCCCCGCCCAGGTGGGCCACGGCCAGGAGCAAGCCCATCACATAGAAGACCGGCCCGACCAGATTCCGTCGGCGCTGATGTGCGATTTCCTGGGGATCAACCGCTGGATCGAGCAGACGATAATCGGCGGCGGCGTACCAGAACAGCCCGTTGAACAACAGGCTGATAAACAGAAACGTCGCGCTATACACTGCCGCGGCGGTGTCGCCGCCGGGATGCCCAATATACTCCGACAGGAGGGCGGTCGGGAAGGGGAGGATGGCGACGCCCATCAAGTATAATCCGTTGAGCAGGAAGAATATCCAGTTGGTCCGCACCATATAGGCGACCACTGTATGATGCCCCGCCCACATAATTAGCACGGTGACGAAGCTGAGCACATAGGCCAGGTACCTGGGCCACTGGTTGACGAGGGCGCTCTGCAACCCCTCCTCGGTGGTGATATTCTGGATCGACGGGACTTTGATGTCCAGCACCAGCAGGGTGATGGCGATGGCGAAGACCCCATCGCTGAACGCTTCGAGCCGCCCGGTGCCCCAGGTGGGTTCGCGCACCTCGATGTTGTTGGTGTTCATGCTAGAACCCTTCGCCGTCACGTCCTTTGCGGCCCATCGCCACTAATTGGCGCAGGAGCGGCGCGGGCCGGTAGCGCTCCTCGCCGTAGAAGTCCTGAAGCACCTCTAGCACTTCCAGCACCAGATCCAGCCCCAGCTTGTTGCCCCAGGTGCAGGGGCCGAGTGGGTAGTTGGTGCCCAGGCGCATGGCCGTGTCCACGTCCGCCGCCGACGCCACGCCTTCGCCCAACGCGAACGCAGCCTCGTTGATGATCTGCCCGACGATGCGGGCCAGGATGAAGCCCGCCAGGGGATACTCGGTCAGGATCGCTTCGTCCGTGCCTGTCGCGTTCAAGGCTGCCCGCCAGCGTCGGTCCAGGTCGGGGGGCAGCCGCTCGTAGGTCAGCACGGCCTTGTAGGCCGGGTTGGGAGCGACCGCAGGGGTGGGGGTGGGCGTGTCGCCGCCGTAGCGGTAGAACCCCGCCCCTTTCTTGCGCCCGATTTGGCCCGATTCGACCATGCGCTGCTGGATGGGGTGGGGGCGGTAGCGCGGGTCGCCAAAGAAAGCGGCGTAGACCGATTGGGTGACGGCGAAGTTCACGTCAATCCCGATCAGGTCCATCAACTCGAACGGCCCCATACGGAACCCGGCCAGCTTCACGCTCGCATCGATCACATCCACCGGGGCCACCTGCTCGCCCAGCAGGCGCAGCGCCTCGCCGTAGAAGGGCCGGGCCACGCGGTTGACGATGAAGCCCGGCGTGTCGGCGGCCTCCACTGGGGTCTTGCCCAGGCGACGCGCTAAATCAATCGTAGCGGCCACCGCTTCCCGACTGGTCCGCCGCCCGCCGATGACCTCAACCAGCGCCATCGCGGGCACCGGGTTAAAGAAGTGCATCCCCACCACGCGCTCGGGCCGCTCGGTCGCCCCGCCAATCGCGGTGATCGACAGTGACGAGGTGTTGGAGGCCAGGATCGTCTCCGGGCTGCACATCCCGTCCAGCGCGGCGAAAATCTCCTGCTTGACCGCCAGGTCTTCGATGGCGGCTTCGATGACGAAGGCGGCGGGGGCCAGCGTCTCCCGATTCGTGCTAGCGACAATGCGGCTCATCGTCGCGTCCATCTCCGCCGCGCTCAGCTTGCCCCGGTCCACCCGCCCCTGCAACGCGGTGGTGATGTTGGTCAGCCCACGCTCCACAAACTCCGGCTTAATGTCGTAGAGCAGCACCTCGTACCCGGCCTGCGCCGCAATCTGGGCAATGCCGCCGCCCATCGTCCCCGCGCCGATCACGCCGATTAACCCTGTCTCTTGCATAGTGCAGATCTCCCTATCGCACCACAGAGAACACAGAGGACACAGAGTTTATGATCTCTGTGCGCTCTGTGTCCTCTGTGGTGCGTAAATTACTCGCCCTTGAACACTGCCGGGCGCTTTTCCACGAAGGCGGTCAGGGCTTCGGTGTAGTCGGCGGTGTGCCCGGCGGTTTCCTGGTTGTAGACCTCGTAGTCGAGCATCGTTTCCAGGTCGGTGGTGCGGGCGCGGTTGAGCTGGCGCTTGATCAGGGCGTAGGCTTTGGTCGGCCCCTGGGCCAGGCGGATGGCCCACTCGCGGGTCGCCGTTTCCAACTGGTCGGCGGGGACCACGCGGTTGACTAGTCCGATCCGCAGCGCCTCCTCGGCGGGGCAATCGTCGGCCAGCAGGCACAGTTCCAGCGCCTTGCCGATGCCGACCAGCCAGGGCAGGAAGAAGCTGCTGCCGCTGTCGGGCACCAGCCCCACGCGGGCGAAGACCTCGATGAACTTGGCCTTGTCGCTGGCGATGCGCAGGTCGCAGGCCAGGGCCAGGCTCATGCCCGCGCCCGCCGCCGTGCCGTTGATCGCCCCCAGGATCGGCTTGTCCATGCCGCGCATCCGGCGGATGATCGGGTTGTAGCGGTCGCGCAGGGTGCTGCCGAAGGCCATCTGGTCGGTGCTGGCGGCCTGCCGCGCCTTCAGGTCTTCGCCCGACGAGAAAGCCCGGCCCGCCCCGGTCAGCACCAGGCAGCGCACCGCCCGGTCGCGCTCGGCGGCCTTCAGCACATCCTGCAAGTCGTCGGTCATTTGCTTGTTCAGCGCGTTCAGCACATCGGGCCGGTTCAACGTGATCGTGCCGATGCCGTCGGCTACTTCGTAGAGGATCGTTTCATACGCCATTGTACGTCTCCTTTGAGAAATTAGAAGTTAGGGTAGCTGTGCGCTTAACTGTGGTCCGTCAATTCGCGGCAGATCCACAGGCACGAATTTGAGTGATAAATCGGGCGGCGTCAGGCACGACCACGGTTAAGCGCACAGCTACCGAAGTTAGAAATTAGAAATCAGAAATCAGCTTTTCTAGATGATGCAGAAGGCGGTGCCTGATCTTTCGCATCTGACCCCTGATCCCTGATCCCTGATCCCTGATCCCTCGTCCCCGCCCTCGTCCGGTTCGCATACCGGGTATGATCCGCCAGCGCTGCCGCTTCCCGACGTGCCC
>JBBSEL010000562.1:0-3967 GCA_038239755.1 Chloroflexia bacterium
CCTTGCAACACCCGCCACCGGCTGATCAGCAGCCCCAACGGCAGCGCAAACAGCAGGGAGATTCCCAGCGTCAACGCCGTCAGGTAAAAGTGTTCGTATACCCGGCTGATAAAGTCCGGCGGAAAGTAGAGCATAGACGTTGGTGGTTAGTGGTTGGTGGTTGGTGGTTGGTGACGAGTGCTGAGTGCTGAGTGCTGAGTAATTCTAACATCCTTACGCAATACGCAATACGCAATACACACTCACGTTTCACGTCTCACGTTTCACGCGCTACGCCTCCCGCAGCGCCGCTTCCGGCACGACCGGTTGGGTCAGGGCGCGGATGACGGTGAGGGGGAGGACGCCGAGGACCGCACCATCGGCGGTGCGGACCGGGAGGGCATCGGCCCCGCTACGGAGCAATAGCACCAGGGCTTCGCGCAGATCGTCGTCGGGGGCCACGCTGGGCAGGGTCCCCGGCAAGGGCGTGGGCGGTAGCATCACCGGCCCCACCGTGAGCAGGCTCAGACGACGCAACACATCGTCGGCCCCCATCAGTTGGTTGACAAACGCATCGGCGGGATTGGTCAGGATGTGCAGCGGAGTGTCGTATTGCAGCACCCGCCCCTCGTTCATCACCACGATCTCATCGGCCAGGCGCAGCGCCTCTTCCACATCGTGGGTAACAAAGAGGGTCGTCTTACGCACCGTGCGCTGGATGCGAATCAGTTCGTCTTGCAAGCGGCGGCGGGTGATGTTATCGATGGCGGCGAACGGCTCGTCCATGAGCATGATCGCCGGGTCGGCGGCCATGGCGCGGGCCAGGCCCACCCGCTGCTGCTGCCCGCCGGAAAGCTGGCGAGGGTAGCGGGCGCGGTACTCGGCGGGCGGCAGGCCGACCAGATCGAGCAATTCGTCTACCCGCTTGCTGATCCGGGCAGCGTCCCAGCCCAGCAGGCGGGGCACCACGGCCACATTGTCACTCACGCGCATGTGCGGGAAGAGGCCCACGCTCTGGATGACGTAGCCGATGCCGCGCCGCAGGTCGGTCAGCGGCACGCTCATGATATCGCGCCCTGCGACCTGGATCGTGCCCTGATCGTGCTGGACCAGCCGGTTGACCATTTTCAGCAGCGTGGTTTTGCCGCAGCCCGACGGCCCCAGCAGCACCACCAGGTGCCCCTCCGGCACGGTCAGGCTGACCCCGGCCACGGCAGGCCGCGCCTGACCGGGAAACTGCTTGACCACGCCGTCAAAGACGATGGCATCGGCGGGGGCGGCGGGTTTTTGTTTTTGGTTGGAGGCTGGAACGTTCATAATTTTGAGGTTTGAGGTATGAGATTTGAAGTGTGAGGTATGAGGTTTAAAGTATGAGATTGGAAGTGTGAGGTATGAGGTACGTAGTTGGCAAGAACTATTCCGTACCTCATACCTCACACCTCAAACTTCATACCTTACTTAACGAGGCCGTTAGCCTTCAAGAACTCGGTCGCCACATCCTTCGGCTCGCGCTTCTTGCCGTCCACTTCCCAGTTGATCTTGGCGACTGCATCGTTGGTCAACTTGGGGGCCAGGGCGTTCAGGATGCCCTTGATGTCGGGGTTGGCGGTCAGGACATCGTCGCGGATCACCGGGGCGATCTGGTAGACAGGGAAGAGGTTCTTGTCATCCACCAACACCACCAGATTGTTGCCGCCGACCGCGCCGTCGGTGCTGAACGCCTCGGCGATATCGGCTTTGCCGTCCAGCAGGGTTTGATACTTCAGCGCGTTGTCCACGGTGATCGTCTCTTTGAACTTGAAGCCGCCATAGGTCTTTTGCAAGGCGGGCAGGCCGTCTTGCTCGCGGCCCAGGAACTCGGCCAGGGCGACGAGGCGCAACTGATCGGCCTTCCCGGACAGATCACTGAGCGTCTTCAGGCCGTACTTATCCGCGATCGCCTTGGTCGTCGCCAGCGCCTGGGTGTCGTTCATCGGGGCGGGGTCTAGCCAGGTCAGCTTGAACTGCGACTCGTACTCTTTCGAGACGATATCGAAGACCTGCTTGGCATCGCTCATCGCGTCTTTCTTCAGGACCACGGTCAGGCCAGTACCGGTGTATTCGGGGTAGACTTGAATGTCGCCCTTAACCAGTGCCGGTTGCGCCACGGCGGTCGAACCCAGGTTCAGCTTGCGCGTCACCGGGTAGCCCCCCTGCTCCAGCAGTTGGGCGTACATCTCGCCAACCAGGATCTCCTCGGTGAAGTCCTTCGATGAGACGATGATATTCGGCTTGGTTGACGTGCCGCTGGTGCCGGTGTCGCATCCGGCCAGCAAGGGCACGATCAGCGTCAGGGCCACCAGCCCGGCTCCCCAAGATCGCATTCGATTAAACATGCCTTCCTCCTATGTGAATAACCCACGAATTTTCCGCACGGTCGTCGTGGCGGAATAGATAGTGTGCCGGGAAACCCCGGCAGCCCAACCCGGCACGGCAGGCCGTGCCCTGGTTTCCATTAGAGAGTCGGCGGGCTGAAGTGCCGTTGCAGGGCACCCAACGTCAGCTCCGTACCGATAGCCAGGAGGGCCACCGGCACCGCCCCTAGCAGCAAGATTTCGTTACGATTCAGCGCCAGGCCCTGGATGATGAAGAAGCCCAGGCCCCCGCCGCCGATCAAGGTTGCCAGGGTGGCGCTGGCGATGACTTCTACCGCGCTGGTGCGGATGCCGGTGATGACCACCGGCAAGGCCAGCGGCCATTGCACATCGCGCAGGAGCCGCCCCGGCCCCATGCCCAGGCCGCGCCCGGCCTCCAGCACCGCCGGGTCGACCCCGCGCATTCCGGCATCGGTATTGATTAAGATCGGGGGGCAGGCCAGCAAGGTGAGGGCGACCAGGGCGGGGAGTTGCCCGACGCCCAACGAGGGCAGAAGCAGAAAGAGGACTGCGATGCTGGGCACCACCCGCCCGATGCCGAAGATGTTGATGATCAGGCGGGCCTGGGCACCCCACCGGCTGGTGAGGATGCCGAGCGGGACGCACAGCAGCAACGCAATGGCGAGGGCGACCCCGCTCAAAAAGAGGTGGGTGCGCACTGCGGCCCAGAATTCGTCCTGATGGGCTTGCAGATAGGTAATGGTATCGTTCAACACGTCCAATTGCAAGACCCTCTCTGGTCCGGTGCGACAGCTACACGCGCATTATACGAGGCGGAATCCACCCGGTCAAGTTGCCTGGCTGACAAATCGACGCGGCGGCAATCAATATACGTTGCCCGGCGAATAGAGGATCCCGCACCATTTACGAACCTCTGTTCTACGTTTATTATAGATCCGCCCGCCCTCGCCCGCCGTCCATCTGGAGATGTATCTATCCCGCTCCCTCCCGTGCTCGCATGAACCGTGCCGGGGAGCCGTGGGTCGCCACTAGGCCAACAGCGTCCGCATCCTTACAACAATTTGCGCCAGGCGCTGCCTTGACAAGCTTCGCTTCGGTAGCGTATTATATAAACGGTCTTTTATGGGTTCAACAGGAGCGTGGTCACAACGAGCTTATGGACGAATGGAAGCAGGTCGTCAAACAGGCGGGGCGGGCGCGTACAGAGCCAGAGACAGCGCCCAGCGACGGGGACGCGCTCTCACCGACGCGAGTCGCCATCGAGGCCCTCAAGCCCTATCTCCGGGCGATTGGTGATCCCAAACGGGTCTACATCCTCCACGAGCTAGCCCAGGCCGGCGAGCGCACCGTGCTCGAACTGGCGGCGTTGCTCGGTCTCAGCCAACCCCTCACAAGCTGGCACCTGCTCATCCTCAAGCGCGCCCGGTTGGTGGCTCCCACCCGCCGCGGTCGCCAGATTCTCTATCGCCTCGACAGTGACCGCTTGCGCGAATGGCGCACCCAGTTTGATGCCCTGATCAACCTATAGCCAGTGGTCAGTGGTAAGTGACCCCTTGTCAGTAATTAACGCGCATACCGCCGGGTGGCACCAAGACAAAATACAAATAACCAAC
>JBBSEL010000563.1:0-3966 GCA_038239755.1 Chloroflexia bacterium
ACCTGGAGCGGTTGGCGGGCGAAACCGAGTACCCCTATAACGCCGACCGGGAGCGACGGCGGCTAGAAAAAGAGCTGGACGAAGATAAGGACGACGACGACCGGATGCTGGTCATCGAAACGCTGGGCGGCAAGTTCGCCGGGACGATCCAACTTTACGGCACCGACCGCCGCCACCGCACCGCCGAGATCGGGCTGGCGCTCAACAACCGCAAAGCCTGGGGCAAGGGCTACGGCAGCGAGGCGCTGCGCCTGCTCCTGCGCTTCGCCTTCCACGAACTGGGGTACGAAAAGGTCAACCTGACCGTCTACGAGTTCAACACGCGGGCCATCGCCCTCTACGAACACCTCGGCTTCCAGCACGAGGCGCGGTTGCGTAGCCAGATCTACGCCGACGGGCGGCGCTGGGACGAACTCTGGATGGGCCTGACCCGCAGCGAGTACGAGACGCAACACGCGCAGTGGTTCCCGACCTCCAAAACGGGCACCCTGCCGGAGCTTGCCGACGATGTGGGTTAATTCGTAGAGACGGAACCCTCGCCCGGCGGGAGCGGGCAGGGTGAGGGCGAAAAATTGCTGATCCCCATTATTTGGTGTTGAATAACCGTTCCAATGATCGAGCAGGGCACGCTAGCGTTGGGACTGCTTGCATTGGAATGCCGGTTGAGTAGAGGGTGGGCGAATGAACAGGGCGAGTATCGCGGAGGCGCGGGTCTTCGAGGCCTGGCGTAATTTCCAGGAGGCGCTCAAGCGGACGATTGCGCCTCTGACGGAGGAGCAACTGGGCTTGCGCATGCGGCCCGATCTGCGCTCGGTGGGCGAGATCGCCGAGCATATCGCGTATGGGCGGGCGTTGTGGCTGAACAACATCCAGGCGGACAGCGCGGCGGACCTGGAGCCGTTGCTGGCCTGGGCCGATCCCCACGACCCGCCGCGCCCCGTGGCCGCAGTGTTGGCCGGGCTGGACGAGAGTTGGGCGCGACTGAGCGCGTACTTGCTGCGCGGGTCGGCGGCTGACGAGTATGCCGCAGAGGACGGGGAGCGGCTGTATATTATCTGGGGGATGATCGACCATGACCTGCCGCATGGGGGGGAGATCTCGTTGATCTTGGGGGCGCACGGGCTTCCGGCGCTGGATTTGTAACCCTGGTCTATAATCGCCATAGAGTCCCGCGACTTACTGGATGAGACGAATTCGTCAACCCGCCCCATCAAGTAAGTCGAGGAACCCTACCCATTATTAGCACCCCCCCAGAAAGATCACCGCATGACCGACTTTTCCGCCGCCTTCGCTGCCCTGGATGTTTTTGTCGCCGGACAGATGGCCGCCTACAACACGCCGGGGGTCGCCATCGGCCTGACCGACCGCACCGCCTTGCTCCACGTCGCCCCCTATGGCCTGGCCGACCTGGGCACCCGCGCCCCCGTCACCCCCGACACCCTGTTCGAGGTCGGCTCCATCGGCAAGTCGTTCACCAGCTTCGCCCTGCAACAACTGCGCGAGGCGGGGACGCTCGATTTCCAGGCCCCGGTCACCGACTACCTGCCCTGGTTCGCGGTGCGCTCCACCCATGCGCCGATCACGCTCCACCATCTGCTGACCCACAGCGCCGGGCTGATCATGGGCACCGATTTCACTCCCGATGCCCGCTCCGAGGTCTACGCCCTGCGCGACACCGACGCGGGGCCGCCGGGCGAACACTTCCATTATTCCAACGTCGGCTATAAAGCGCTGGGCTTGCTGCTCGAACGGGTGCTGGGTGCCCCCTACGCCGCGATCATCCCGGCGCGCATCCTCCGCCCGCTGGGGATGACTGCCA
This sequence comes from Chloroflexia bacterium, assembly GCA_038239755.1. Lineage (GTDB taxonomy): Bacteria > Chloroflexota > Chloroflexia > QHBQ01 > JAICKM01 > JBBSAN01. The sequence goes on from JBBSEL010000563.1 coordinate 1,820, forward strand.
CCGATCCGGTGATCACCCTGGAGACGCGCCGACGGCTGGCGGTGGGCTATGGGCACTTCTACGACGACCGCCCGGCGCACCTGCCTGCCCCCATCGCCCCGGCCACCTGGCTGGAGACGGCGACCGCCGATGGCTGCCTGGCTTCCACCCCGGCGGACATGGCCGCCTACATGCGGATGCTGCTGAACCGGGGCGCGGGGCCGCAGGGGCGCATCGTCTCCGAAGAAACGTTCGACCTGATGACCCGCCCCTGGATGCCGGTGATGGAGGGTATCACCTACGGCTACGGCCTGGGGATGACGATGCTGGACGAGCATCCGGTGGTCGAGCATGGCGGCGGCATGGTCGGCTATTATTCGGCGCTCAAGGCCGACGTGGGGCATGGGCTGGGAGTGATCGTGTTGTGCAACGGGCCGGGCGATCCCGACGCGATTGCCCGCTTCGCCCTGCGCCTGCTGCGTGCGGCCCAGGCCGGGACCCCCTTGCCCGCCCCGCCGCCCACCCCCAATCCGACCCACATCGAGAACGCCGCCGACTACACCGGCCCCTATCACGGCGCGGGCGGCACGTTGACCCTGACGCACGCCGGGGCGCAGTTGCTTCTGGATGATGGGACTGTGCAGGTGGCGCTGGAAGGACGCGGGCCGGATCGCTTCTACGTCAATCACCCGGCGTATGCTCGCTTCCTGTTGCACTTCGGGCGCGAAGATGGGCAGGTGGTGGCGGCGTGGCACGGCCCGGCCTGGTTCGCCGGGAGCCGTTATACGGGGCCGACCGCTTTCGACCCGCCTGCCGAGTGGGCCGCTTACCCCGGCCACTACCGCGCCCATAATCCCTGGTTCACCAACTTCCGCATTGTGCTGCGCAACGCCGACCTGCTCTTCGTCTATCCCAGCGGGACCGAAGTGCCGTTGGTGCCGCTGGGTGAGGGGCGGTTCCGCCTGGGCCGCGAGGCGCATAGCGTCGATGAGGTCCGCTTCGATCATGTGGTGGACGGGGCGGCGCTGCACGCCTGGTGGTCGTGTGGTGACTTCTACCGCTTTTTTACGCCGTGACCCGTCTACAGACAGGAGTGTTCGCCGTATGAGTAGCCTGTGGGTCGGCAAGCGGGTGCGCCTGCGCCCGCCGCGCCCCGACGATGCCGATCTGTTCGCGCAAACCGCCGACGACACCGAGCGCGACCGGCTGTCGTGGGAAGTCCAGTTCCCGTTTAACCCCCAGCGGTACCGGCGGTGGATGGAAAAAGACCTTGAGTCGGGCAAGGACCCCGGCGACAACCGCCAGTTGCGGATCGAAACGCTGGCCGGGGAGATGGTCGGTTCGATCAACTTGCACGGCAGCCATCCGCGCCATCGCACCGCTGAGATCGGCCTGGGCTTGCACAGCCGCGCCTACGAGGGCAAGGGCTACGCCAGCGAGGCGACCCGGCTGCTCCTGCGCTTCGCCTTCCGCGAGTTGGACTACGCCAAGATCAACCTGGAAGTCTACGCTTTCAACCCTCGCGCCATCGTCCTCTATGAACACCTGGGCTTCCGGCACGAGGGCCGCGTGCGCAGCCTGATCTACAGCAACGGGGAACGCTGGGACGCGCTGATGATGGGCATGACCCGCGCCGACTATGAATTGCTGCACCCTGGCTGGTTCCCCGACGAGGCCGTGCCATCGGAAAGCGCGCTGTAGCGGCCTAACCCGCCGTGCGGGGCCGGATCAGCTTCCAGCATTCGTAGGCGTTGCGGATCTGGCGGGTGAACACGCGCCCCGGCGACTCGGCTTCGCGCAAGGTCTGGTACATCTCCGGCGGTACGTCCAGGTAGCGATAGATGCCCCCGCTGTTGAACTCCACCTCCAGCGTGTGCGTGCCCGGCTCATAGCCCAGGCTGCGCAGGCTTGTGGACTCGATTGGCTCTCGTTCCATAGCGACCTCCTGATGATTCACCACGGAGACACGGAGAACACCGAGATCTCTGTGGCCTTTGTGGTGTAGAATTGACACTCCCTGGTCAAACTTGGTATTATTAAGGTGGCAGGATTCCGCCTTGTGTGTAAGATGGAACGAAAGATCGGGCGGCTTCATACTGCAAACCACGGTCGGCGCGGGCGTGTAACTTTGATGAGAGCGCCGACATTTATACGGATGGCCGCCTGCG
>JBBSEL010000564.1:0-3961 GCA_038239755.1 Chloroflexia bacterium
CGATGCTGAGCATGATCGGCAGGTGCGGGCGGAAATAGCCCCAGATCCGCCCGACCAGGGTGCGGTCGCTATAGGTGCGGTCGTAGGTTTCCGCACTCAGCCCATCCATCAAGAAGCCCATATGTTTAGTCCTCCCCTCCTGCGGCGGCCCCGACCAGCGCGGGGGTGGCGGCCTCGTAGCCCTCGTAGCGGCTGAAGATGCGGCGGTACAGGTCGCAGCGGGCCATCAACTCTTCGTGGGTGCCCTGGTCGATCAGCTTGCCGCCGTTCAGCACCAGGATCTGGTCGGCCCAGCGGATCTGCGACAGGCGATGGGTGATCAGCAGCGTGGTCCGGCCTTCGAGCAGGCGGCGGGTGCCGCGCTGGATCTCGTCCTCGGTCGCGCTGTCGATGGCGCTGGTCGAGTCGTCAAGGATGAGGATGCGTGGGTCGGTGAGCAGCGCCCGCGCCCAGGCCAGCCGTTGCCGCTGCCCGCCGGAGAGGGTGACCCCCCGTTCCCCGATCACCGTTTCGTACCCGTCTTTGAAGCCCATGATGAAGTCGTGCGCCTGGGCCTCGTGGGCGGCCTGTTCCACGGCGGCGCGGTCGGTGCGCTGGCCCAGGCTGAAGCCGATGTTCTCGGCCACGGTGCGCGAGAAGAGGAAGACATCCTGTTCGATGGTCGAGACCTGGGAGCGCAGCGAGTCGAGGCTCCACTCGCGCACGTCCACGCCGTCGATGAGAATGCGCCCCTCGTTCACGTCATAGATCCGGTTGACCAGCTTGGTCAGCGTCGATTTGCCCGACCCGGTCTGGCCGACGATAGCGACGGTCTGCCCCGGCGCGGCGCGGAACGACACGTCCTTCAGGATCGCCGTGTCGCCGTAGTTGAAGGTCACATGGTCAAAGACGATCTCGCCCCGGATCTCCGCCCGGTAGCCGCCCTCGTTCTCGTCCAGTTCGGTCTCTTCTTTGAGCAGGATCAGGATGCGCGAGGCCGCGGCCAGGCCCATCTGCACCAGGTTGAACGTCCAGAGCGACAGCCCCGCCGGGTAGCGCAACAGGCCCATCAGCCCCATGTAGGCGACCAGCCCGCCGACCGACAGGCTGCCCTGGGTGAGCAAGATAACCCCATGCAGGAACGCCCCGGCCAGGGCCACGGCCAGCAGCAGGGTGGGCAGGTAGCGCGCCTGCACCCGCCCGTTCGCCACGTAGAGGTCGCGGTAGAGGCTGGCGTTCTGCTCGAACTTGCGCTGCTCCTGGTCCTCCTGCGCGGTGGCTTTCACCACTTCGATCCCGGTCACCGACTCGGTCAGCCCGGCGTTCAACGTGCCGAACTGCTCGCGCATCCCGGCGTTCACCGGGGCCAACTGGCGCATGTAGAAGCGCAGAGCGATGACGAAGCTGATCGTGAATAGGACCGGGGCCAGCAAGAGTTGGGCGTTGAGCAGGCCGATGAAGAGGAAGGTCATGCCCAGGTTGATGAACGAATCGAAGATGATGTCGGCCCCCGGCACAGTCATGTCGCTGAGCAGGCTGCTGTCGTTGGAGGCGCGGGCCATGATGTCGCCCACCCGCTGGCGGTTGTGGAAGGTCTGGCTCTTGCCCAACAGGCTGGCGTAGAGTTCATCGCGGGCATCGCGTTGGAAGCGTTTCGCCAGGTACTCCCCGGCGAAGCGCCCGGCCAGGTCCATCACCCCGCGCAGCAGGACCACGGCCAGCAGGGCCAGCGCCAGGGTCAATAGTTGATTGGACGACGGCTGCGGCTGCAACACCTCGTTAAAGGCCAACCCGGTGATGCTGGGGATCCCCGCGCTGAGGGCGTTCGAGACCAACGTGGTCAGCACCAGGCCCAGGATGAACCGTTTATAGCGGGCGATGTGCGAAATGATCCAGGGCACGGTGCCCCGGCGGTTGTAGGCGTAAGCCCCCTCAACCGTAAACTCTTGTCTGGACACGCAACACCTCCAGGCTGGGGTAGGAGAGGAACCGACCGTGGGTGGGCTGCTGTCATAGCAGCCGGGGCACTAGACTCTACACGCGCTGGCTGCCGTGGAGTCGTATCACCCGAGAGGATGGCTCTGAGTCGCAAAAGCGAACATCCGTTTCGAGTGCAAGCTATTGTACCATCTTGCCCCGGCGCGTGACAGTGCCCGCAGACCGACTCATGCCTCAGTCGTTAGGCTGATCGTATTTCTCCGCCTTGCGATGTAGTCTGCTCTCCTCCTTAAGACCTAGTTGCTACCTGCTGCAACCGTTTTGCCTCCTCTCAACATCAGTGGATCATGTATGCGAAACGCCACCCAGCAGACCGGGTGGCGTTTCTGCTTATGGATAGGTGCGGGTCACCCCATCGCCCATTCAGGGCCTGACGGCTACGACCCCAGCCCCAGGTTCTTTGTCAGTTCGTTGATCTCCGTGGTGGCGTCTTTGAGGTTGGCCCCGGTCTGCTGGCGGTAGACGCGGATCGCATCGAGCTTGTGCCCGCCCCGCAGCAGCGTCTCCACGTCCTGGTTGTGCTCCACCTCCGAGTTGTCGGCGGCATCCAGCCTGCGCTCTAGATCTTTGATCGCGTCGGTGGCGTCTTTGAGGCTGGCCCCGGTCTGCTCCCGGTAGATGCGGATCGCGTCGAGCTTGTGCCCGCTTTGCAGGAGCGAGGTCACATCCGGCCCCGCTAGCGAGAGCGTGTCGCCCCCCAGGCCCCGGTCGGCCTGCGGCAGCACATCGTCCGGGGTGATCTGGTGCTGAATGTTGTCCACGGCGGCCAGGGCATCGTTCAAATCGGCCCCGGTCTGCTCCCGGTAAACCCGGATCGCTTCCAGGGTCCGCCCCTCTTTGACCAGATTACGCACCGTATCCATATCGAGACTCATAGCACTGTCTCCTTCTTTCCGGCACCGTTGCCGCCCCTGGTGCCCCGCTCAGCCCGCCACCAGCAGGGTCATCATCTCCTGCACGGCGGCGATTTCGTCCATGTTCACCGTGTGGCCCATGTTGGGGTAGAGGCGCTCCGTTACTGTACCGCCCAGGCGGCGTAGCACGTCGGCGCTCTCCAGCACCCGTTCCTTCGGGATGTGAAAATCCACATCGCTGCACCCCAGGAAGACCGGGGTGGTGTCCAATGATCCGGTATAATCACGCGGCGTGCCATCGGGGCCGATCAAGCCGCCGCTCAGCCCGGCCACGCCGCCATAGCGCCGGGCATGGCGGGCCACAAACTCCAGCGCCAGGCACGCACCCTGCGAGAAGCCGAGCAGTATCGTCCGTTCGGGGGGGATACCCGCCGCGCCGATCTGGTCCAGCAGGCCCGCCAGCACGGCCATCCCCGACGAGATCCCCGGCTCGTTGCTGGCGATGGGGGCGAGGAAGCTGTTGGGATACCACTGGTTGCCCGCCGCCTGGGGAGCGAGGAAGGCGAAATGGGGCACGTCCAACTCGTCGGCCAGGCTGAGAATGTCTGCCGCCGTCGCGCCCCGGCCATGCACCATGATCATCGCGGCGCGGGCTGCGGCGAGCGGCACCCCCGCCGTGCGGACTTGCCGCCCCCAGTGCGGGCTGGGTCCGGCGTTGCTCGGTGGGGTCATGTGGCGACCTCCGGCCAGGGGGTGACGGTGAGCGGGCGCAGACCTGGCGTGATCGCGGCGCGGTCCTTCTCCAGCCAGGGCGGCAATTGCAGCGCCGTGCCCAGGTCGGCGGGGGCTTCGTCGGCGGTGAAGCCCGGACCCAGCGTCGCCAGTTCCACGATGTGCCCGTCGGGATCGCTGGTGTAGATGCTCTTGAAGTAGACCCGGTCCAGCACCGGGGAAACGCGCAGCCCGGCGCGGACCAGCTTTTCGCGCCATTCCAACTGAGTCGCCTCGTCGGCCACGGCCAGCGCCCAGTGGTGGGTCTGCCCCGCGCCCATCTGCATCCGCCGTTCGCGGCGCGGGTCGCGGCCAAAGTAGGTGATCAACGTGCCCGGTCGTCCGTCGCCCACGCCCCA
>JBBSEL010000565.1:0-3958 GCA_038239755.1 Chloroflexia bacterium
AAGCGGACAGCGTCAGTGCAGGCCGATACAGGCGGGGGAGAAGCGATGCGGCGGGCGGTGGCGGCCCAGCAGCGGCAGCGGGGCGGCGAACGGGCGGCGAGGGGGGTGGGCGGCGGGACGGGGCAGCGCGACGGCGCGGACGGCGCGGCGGGAAGGCAAGCCCAGCACCCCGGCAGAAAGCCGGTCGGCCTGAGCGCCGCGCCGGGCACGGAACGCGATCACGAACCAGAGCAACAAGCGCAAATGCTGGAGCGAGAAGCCCTGCTGAAGATGATGTAACGTGGTTCTGAGCAACGATTAAGTCCCGTCGGCTAATTCTGTAATGTATGCTGGTCAGCCTCGCCCCAGCACCGAGGCTTATACTAACAGGAAAAGAACGGTTTGTCAAGGCACAATAAACTGTCCCGTTTACTGTCAGCACAAATAAATATTTTGCGTCAAGAGGAGACCCACGGTTTCGTGCCATCAAGTATGAGGAGAAGGTGAGAAGTAGCCGATTCATCCGCCCGACGGTGCATGCAGGCAGGGTATTCGTGCTAGGGACGGACCCTCATTTTGTTCGCTGCTAGAGCCGCATAGCATCCCTAATGGCGCAGCACCGCCCGCAAAACGCGCTCCAAACGGCGCGCTTGCTCGGCCCGCGAGTACTCGCGGACCACGAAAATCCGTCCCTTTTGGCCCATCGCGGCGGCTTCGGCGGGGTGAGCTTTCAGGTAACGGATCGCTTCGGCCAGGGCAGCGGGGTCTTCGGGGGGGACGATCAGCCCCGCCTCCGCCTCGTGCAAGACGGTCGCCGCCTCGCCTCGCGCGCTCAGCAACACCGGCGCCCCACAGGCCATCGCCTCGAACATCTTCGACGGCAGCGCCCCCTCGAACAACTGGGCACCGCGCAACGGCACCAGGCTGACCCCGGCCATCGTCAGGTAGGCGGGCATGGCGGCGCGGGGCTGTTCGGGCAAGAGCAGGAGGTTGTCCAGCCCGTATTGCGCCTTCAGCGCCACCACAACGGCCTTCTTCGGCCCCGCACCGACAAAGACGCAGCGGATGCCGGGATCGTCGCGCAGGAGGCGCGCTGTCTCGACTAGGCTCTCCATCCCCTGAGCCAGCCCGTGGATACCCGCATAGAGCACCACGAACGCCTCCCCCACCCCCAACTGCTCGCGCAGGGGCGGGACTTCGGCGGGGACGGGGTGGAATTGGTCTACATTCGCGCCGTTGGGGATCAACTGGATCTTGCCGGGGGGGATGCCCCGCGCCTCCAGGCGGGCGACCATGTCGCGGGTGACGGCCACGATCAAGCGCGCCCGGCGGTAGCACAGCCGCGCCACCCCGTCGGCCAGCGCCACCGCGCGGGGGTTGTTCAATTCGCCCAGCGCCACCGCCGATTCGGGCCACAGGTCGCGCACCTCGAAGACGAAGCGGATGCCGGGATCGTCGCGCAATAGCCGCGCGGTCTCGACCAGGCTCTCCATCCCCTGGGCCAACCCGTGGATGCCCGCATAGAGTACCACGAACGCCTCCCCCACCCCCAACTGCTCACGCAGGGGCGGGACCTCGGCGGGGACGGGGTGGAATTGGTCTACATTCGCGCCGTTGGGGATCAACTGGATCTTGCCGGGGGGGATGCCCCGCGCCTCCAGCCGGGCAACCATATCGCGGGTGACGGCCACGATCAAGCGCGCCCGGCGATAGCACAGCCGCGCCACCCCGTCGGCCAGCGCCACCGCGCGGCGATTGTTCAACTCGCCCAGCGCCACCGCTGATTCGGGCCACAGATCGCGCACCTCGAAGACGAAACGGGCGCGGATGATCGCGGCGATGACCACCCCGGCCAGCCCGACGAACAGCGGCGGCGAGGTGGCATAGACCACGTCGTAGCGCCGCCGCAGCCGCAGCCCCAGCGCGATCCCGGCCAGGGTCGCCATGACCATATAGCTGAGGTAGAAGCGCATCCGCGTGACGAAGCCCTTCTCCGGCGCGGCCCACACCCACAGCCGCACCACGTCGATGCCGTCCAGCGGCTGCCGTTCCCACAGCTTGCCCCGGTAGGCAGGCGGGATGATCCCCGACGGGTGGTTGGGCACCTCGGTCAGCATCGTCACCCGGTGGCCCTGCCCGGCTAAATAACGGGCCATCTCATAGGCGCGGGTCTGCGTCGCCCCCACTTCGGGCGGGAAGTACTGGCTGAGGTAGAGAATTTTGAGCGAACGAGCAGGCGGATTGGATGCGGATTCAGGTGGGTTCAAGTGGGTTGCCGTGGGTTAGAGGGTTGGTCAAAGCCATAAGTCGTCATCAGGTTTAACATGCGGCGGACCCACATGGGGATGCCTTCGGCCATTTCGGGCTGGCACACCGGCTCCAGACTGGCCGTGAGCCGCCCGTAGCTGAGGATCTGGCACAGGCAGCCCAGCACTTCCCCCAGTTTGGCCGCCTCCCGCAACCGCTCCGGCGTGTCCGTGTCGGCCCAGGCGGTCAGGTAAGCCGTCCAGAGGCGGGCGCGGGCATCCGGCGGGCGCTCCTCCGGCATCCACTCGACAATGTTCGCCATGTCCAGAAAGGGATGGGACACCGAAGCGTCGGTCCAATCGTAGATCAGGGTGTGTTCACCGTTGCGGCGGATGTTGCCCGCGTGAAAATCGCCGTGCGTCAGGGTCGCGGGCAACCCATAAGCGGCCAACGCGGCACAGAGCGCGGGCAGCCGGGGCACGCACGCTTGGAGTTGCGCCCGCTCGGCGGCGGTCAAATCAGATAGACCCGGCCCATCCGCCAGTAGATCGTCCGCCTGCGCCGCCATGACCTCCAGGCGGCTATCGCGGCAGCCCAAGGCGAACAATGCGGCGGTCTGGCCCACGTAAGACCGCTGGATCTGGCCCCACAGGCGCACGGCGGCCTCCCAGTCGGGTAGCGGTAGATCCTCCAAGGCGTGCCCGCCGCCGAAATCGCGCATCAGCAGCCAGCCACGATCCGGGTCGCTCGCCACCACCTGCGGCATATGATCGGGATCGCGTGCCGCCAGCCCCGCAGTGATGCGCGGTTCGGTGGCAAACAGCGGCGGCACCGCCTTGAAGTACAGATTGCCCGCGTCCGTGGGCACCTGCAAGAGGCAGGAGATGCTCCACAGGCGCGCCTGCTCGACCTCACCCTGCGGCGCAATCCCTAATGCCGCCAGTTGGTGCGCGATCCAGGCGAGGGCATCGGCAAACCAACCGGGCCTGGCCCACGGTGCGCGCTGAGCGGGAATCTCCCTCGTCGTCTCCTCATGCAGGTAGGTGGCGATGACCGCATGGTGGGCCGGGATGGCGAGGGCGAGATCGGCCAGGTCGTCCGGCCCGACCCAACGTGCGCCGGGGGGAGCCGCCCCCGCCGGGCTGTGATTTTCTAGCACCAGGACCACTGCCTCGCGGGCGGCGTCGACGGGGTCTGGTTGGTACAATGCCCAGCGCAGCACGGTCGCCGCGATCCCCCACCGTTCGTGCAACTCCTGCCGCACATAGGCCACGTTCATCGCGCTCGAACCGGTCTCCAGGCGCGGCAAACTCCAGCCGTCGCCCTCCGGCACGAGCAACAGGCGCGGTGTGGTGGGATGGGGCAGGATGATAGTGACGCCGTACAGGGCGGCGCTGCTCGGCGGGGGCGCGGGTTCGCTCAAAGCAGGATCTCCCCTTATGCGGTCTGGGCCAGCAGCCCACCCTCGGCCACCGACGGCGCGCCCTCGCCCTCTACGAACAGCCGCCACCAGACGTGGGTGTTGAGCAGCATCCACAGGTCGCGGCTGCGGTCGACCCCCCCGCCCCGGTGCGCGGTCACGGCGGCCTGCACCCAGGCGGGGTCAAACAGGGCGCGGGCCTGCGCGGCGGGGCCGAGCAATTGCGCCTCCAGCCAGGGGGCCAGCGGCCCGGCGAACCAGCGGTCAATCGGCGTGGGGAAGCCCTTCTTGTCGCGCCGTCCGGCCACCGCT
>JBBSEL010000566.1:0-3955 GCA_038239755.1 Chloroflexia bacterium
CATTTCGGCAGTCACCCACGCCGTCGAGCAGGTGCTGGACGAGTCCATCGCCCCCACCAGCTACCGTATCCGCGAACCAGTAGCGGGGTATACGACTGGCGGTTATTTCGACCTCAGCCAGATCGACTTTGCCCAGTTGCGGGCCGAGTTCGATGCCGGGCACCAGCACACCGCGACCCAACAACTGCGCGGGATCATCAGCGCCCGCCTCCAACGCCTGGTGCCCCTCAATCGCACCCGCGCCGACTACCAGCAGCGCTTCGAGCAGTTGATCGCCGACTACAACGCGGGCGCGCAGCCGGTCGAGTTAATCTTCGCCGAACTCACCGCCTTGAACCAGGCGCTTGACGCCGAGGCCCAACGCCACCTCGCCGAGCACCTTACCGAAGAAGAGCTGGCCCTGTTCGATCTGCTCACCAAACCCGACCCCGGCCTCTCCTTCCAGGAAAAAGAGGCCGTGAAACAGCTCGCCCACGATCTGCTCGACACGCTCAAACGCGAGATGCTGGTCCTGGATTGGCGCAAGCGCCAGCAGGCCCGTGCCCACGTCCGGGTCACCATCGAGCAAACGCTAGAACGCCTCCCCCAGGCCTATACCACCCCCCTCTACGAACAGAAATGCGACGACGTGTACCAACACGTCTACGATGCCTACTACGGCCAGGGCCGTAGCCTCTACGCCACCGCCGCCTAATCCAGGAGCTATCATGATCGTCCTCACCCATCTCCGTATTCGCAACTTCAAGTCGCTCCGCGAAATAGACCTGACGTTTCCGCCACGCGCTAGCATCTTGATTGAGGGGCTGAACGAGGCGGGCAAGTCTACCTTGTTCGAGGCGATCTATTTCGCCCTCTATGGCGAGCCGTTAGTGGCCGAGGAGACAGGCACCACCGGGCGGGGGCAGTATGCCAGCGCAATCAACTATCAGGCCGATCAGGCGACCGTCTTACTGGGTCTGGATGTGGAAGGCACCCGGCTGGATGTGGAACGTACGCTCCAACCCAAGCGCAACACAGCCCACCTGCTAATCACCCAGCCTGATGGTGAGGTAGAGGAAGTACGCAGCGTACGCTCGGTCAATCAGCGTTTGCTGGATGAGTTGGGCGGGCTGGACAAAGAGGCGTTGCTCAATTCGTGCTTTGTCGAACAGAAAAAACTCGCCAAACTGGAAGAGCTACGCAGTGAAGATCGCCGCGTGGCTCTGGAATGTCTGCTCAATCTGGAAAAGTTGCAGACCTTGCGCGGTACGTTCCGAGGCACTTCAGAGGATCAGCAGGCACTCGCAAGCGCGGAACAGCACCTGGAGTTGGCCCGCACCCAGGCTGCCATTGCGCCCGCCGAGCACGCTCTCGCGCTAACTCGCCAACGACAAGCCGCCGTGGCGATGCACCAGGCGCTGGAGGAACAGGCCGCCAGCCTGGCGCGCCAAGCCGAGGCGCAACGCCGCCGGGGGGTGTTGGCCGCTGAACATCAGGCGTTGGACACCGTGCTGGCCCAGATTACCCTCCTGACGGGAGTGCGCGCGACTCTGCGTGATCTCCAAGACCAAAGCGCGGCGCTGGATCGAACCAGGGCGCAGGCCGCCAGCCAGCAGGCAACCTTAGCCGCATGGGATCGCCAGGAGCGCGAGGAGCTACCCCAGTTAGCGGCGCGGCGGACTGCGCTACAGATGTTGGCCGACAATCTTACGCGCCGCGACGAGTTGGCGGCGGTGCGCGACACGGCCCAACAGGCAATCGTAGCAGATGCGCAAGAACTGGCGCACATTGCGGAACATAGCCGTGCAGCAGAGCAGCATGCCGCCGAGGCGGCGGATTTGGCACAGCAGGCGGCGGTGCTCGATGCCACCATCACGGCGGACGAGGCGGCAGGGCAGGCCGCGGTGCGAACAGGCGAAGCGCAGGCGGTGGCGCTAAAAAATGTGCAAACCTTGCTGGATAGTGGTGTGGTATTCGAACGTGACCTGACCGCTGCCAGGCAAGCGGTCGAACAGACCCGTACCCAGGCCACCGACTATGCCGCGTTGCAGACGCAGATAGCCGCCGCCGCAGAAGATCTGGCGCAGCAGCAGATCGCCGTGCATGAGGCTGAAACTATCACTACCACCACCCGCGCCGCCGCCGACGAATTCACGCGCCTGGTTGCGGCGCAGCAGGAGACGGAACACGCCCACACGGTGGCGCAACAGGCCGCCGTTACGGCGCGCATTAACCGTGAGGCCTATGAAAAGCTGACCGCCGACCTGACGGCGGCTGTGCAGGCTGAGATGGAGGCTGCCACTGAGGAGGAGACGGCTGCCGCGACGCTGGGGGCCGCTGAGCAGCAGCAAACCGCGCAGCAAACCGGGGCGGCCCTCCGGCGCTGGCTGGGCGCACAACGGGCTAGCGCGGCGGTCACCCAGCCTGAGACGCGGATGGCTGCCGGGGCTGCCGAGGTTGCCGCCGCCGAACGCACAACAACGACCACTACTGCTGCCGTCATCGCCGCCCGCCGCCGTTTGCTCCTTCCACTGATCGGGGGGGGATTGGCCCTGCTGGTCGGGCTGGGGCTGTTCGCGGCGGACCAGCCGCTGCTCGTTGCGAGCGCACTTGTGCTGATCGGGGTGGCTGGATTAGCTGTGGCCAGTTGGGCGGCTACGCAGTTAGGCCCGGCTCGGCAGGCCGCCGCTGCCGCGAATCGTGCTCTGGACACGGCGCGCCAACAGATGATTCAACTGGCTGCCGACCATCGCGCCGCCGAGAGCCTGGGCGGGGGCACGGCGGCGCTGGCCGAGGCCGCTGCCGATCTCGTGCGCCTGGGCGTCAGGATACCCACAGACGAAGCTGCCGCCGAGGCCCAATTGGCCGCGCTCCCCCTGGCGACCGACCCGGCCCTTACCACCGATCTCGCCACGCATCGATATGCTCTCGACATCATTCGCCAGCGGCGAAGTGCGCAGACTACCCGAGCTACCATGCTGCGTGAGCAACTGGCCGACCATCCAGGAGCCGCCGACCCTGCGCCGCTGGTTGAGGCCGAAGCCACGCACGCCGCCGCTGTCGTGGTCGGACACGAGCGCTTGACTATGGCACGGGTCGCGTTGATGGGGGCAGGGATCATTGGGGTCGTGTCCACCCCAGAACCGTCGGATACGGAACTGGTCGATCTGGTCAGGGAAGAAATGGCGGAACGCCAAACGGCCTTAGCCACCGCGCAGCGTACATTAGATGCAATTACAACCCGTCACACGTTGTTGACCGAGCAGATCGCGCACCATCCGGGGGCCGAGGCAGATACCCGACTCGCTGAGCACAATCGGCAGGTCGCAGCGCTGATCGAGGAGCAGGCGGCCAATCAGACAGCAGTAGAGGCCCAGGCGTCCGCGTGCACGGTGGCTCCTACTGCCGAGGCCGTACAGGAGGCAAGGCTAGCCCTGGATCAGGCGCTCGCCACCGGGCGAGCCGCACTGGCGGCGCTGCCCGCCCACCGCAAAACGCTGGATCAACTACACCGGCAACAAGCTGCCGCGCACGCCGCCGCGATGGGAGAGCAGGCGTGGCTGACCGCGCATCCGCAGGCGATTACTGAAGCCGCATTAGCCACCCACCGTCAGGAAGCGGCTGCGGCGGCAGATCAGTATGGGGCACAGGCGGCGCAAATCGAGGAGCAGGCAGCGGCGCTCGATTTACCCGCCCAGGCCGCCCGGGTGCAGCAAGCCCTCGGCGCGACCATTCGGGATCACCAGGCGCTGCAAACCATCCTGACGGAACAGCGGCCCCAACTGGCTCAGGAACACGCCGCGTTGCTGGCGCGCATCAGCACGGACGAAGCGCGGTTTGCGGCTGTCTGGCACCGGCTCCCGCCGCTGCCTGCCCCGGTCGCCATCCCGGCGACCGAACTACAAACCCTGGCCGACGCCGGGGCCGCCCCTCTGGCAGAATTAGATGAAGTGGGGGTGCGCGCCCGGCTCACCGC
>JBBSEL010000567.1:0-3953 GCA_038239755.1 Chloroflexia bacterium
ACCCTGCGCGACGAGATCCGCCGCGGGCCGCAGATCGTGCGCGAGGACCGCAACTACCGGGCCTTCCTGTTCGCCCGCGTGCTGCTGGCCTTCAGCGCCATCGGCGACCCGTTCTACGTGGTCTACGCCCGCGAGAACCTCCACGCCCCGGCTGCTATGGTCGGCATCTACCTGGCCGCCCTGACGATCAGCGGCGTGGCCTCGAACCTGGTCTGGACGCCGTTGTCGAACCGGGCCAGCCCACGAGGCATGATGCGCGGCAGCACGCTGGCGGTGCTGGCCCCCCCGCTGGCGGCGCTGGCCTTGCCGCTGCTGCTGGGCGCGCTGGGCCTGCTGGGATCGGGCGGGGGGTCCAGCAGTTGGGGCTATTACGGGTTTGGGCTGGTCTTCGTGCTGATCGGCTTCGCGGCGGGGGCCGGGCGGGTGCTCAACAACAACCTCCTGCTGGAAATCTCCCCAGCCGCCGAGCGCCCAACCTATATCGGCTTCCTGAACACCGTGCTGGGCCTCGCCACACTGGTGCCGATCATCGGGGGTTCCCTGGTAGACTGGATCGGGTACGAGCCGGTGTTCGCCCTGGCCGCAGCCCTGGCCGTCATGGCCTTCGGGGCCAGCTTCGGCCTCAACGCGCGACGAAGCAATGAGCAATGAGCAATGAGCGATGAGGGATCAGGAGATGAACGATGAGTGAGCAGGAGATCGGGGCGATGGTGCCGAAGCCCGCGCACCTGGCCCCGGAGTATGGGGCGCAGTTTCAGGATGCGGCGATTGTGGCGGCGTATCACCACCGCCCGCCCTACCCTGCCGAGGTCTTTCCGCTGCTGGCGGGGCTGATCACCGACACGCCGCGCCATGTGCTGGATGTGGGCTGCGGCACCGGCTATGTGGCCCGCCCGCTGGCGAGGCTGGTGGACCGGGTGGACGCGGTGGATCCCTCGGTAGCGATGATCGAACGCGGCAAGCAGGAGCCGGGCGGCGCGGCCCCCAACCTCCATTGGATCGTAGGCTATGCCGAGGATGCGCCGCTCGATCCGCCTTATGCGCTGATCACCGCCGGGGCCAGCCTCCACTGGATGGATTGGGCGGTGGTGATGCCGCGCTTCCGCGACGCGCTGACCCCGCACGGCCTGGTGGCGATCATCGGGGATGGGACGCTGCCCGGCCCCTGGCGCAATGCCCTCCAACCGATCATCGACCGCTACTCCACCAACCGGCTCTACCAGCCCTACAACCTGATCGCAGAACTCACCCAGCGCGGCCTGTTCGCGCAGGTGGGCGAACACCGCACCCCGCCGCGCCCGTTCCCCCAGCCAGTTGCCACCTACATCGAGTCCTTCCATGCCCGCAACGGCCTCTCCCGCGACCGGATGCCGCCCGCCGCCGCTGCCGCCTTCGACGCCGAAGCCCAGGCCGCCCTGACCGCCCTCTGCCCCGCCGGGATCGTCCCCCTCCAGGTCTACGGCGATGTGGTCTGGGGCCACCCCCTCGCGCCGTAACGCCAGTTGCAGGAATCGGCGGCTTGGGGTATGGTACACAGGCCGCTAGAAATGTGCGGAATTGCACGATGCATGGAGAACCCCCAATGTCGCCGTAGGGGCGACCGGCGGTCGCCCGGTTGGGGAGTCCCCGATGTTGCGGATGGGGATTCCTTGCGTGTCCCCGGCTTCTCGAACACCCGAACAGGGCGACCGCCGGTCGCCCCTACGGCAAGATCACGGCGTTGTCTCGATATCTCCCAAGCGGAAACGCCTTGATAGCGCAGACCGGAATATATTGTAGGATATGGCTCCGTCCATTGATGGTCGGATTACCCCCGCTCAACCCGGTAGCCCCGACATCCACGGACGGAGCCGTGTCTACATGGAGCTATAGCCCGCCCAGTAATACTGCATCAACCCGCCAATCCTTTAGGATACGACAAGGAGCAACCCATGACCCGTCCCGATGGCCGCGCCGCCGACGCTTTGCGTCCGGTGCGGATTACCCCCCACTGGCAGAGCGCCCCGGCGGGGTCGGTGCTTATCGAAAGCGGGCAGACCCGCGTCTGCTGCGCGGTGACTGCCGAAACGAAGGTGCCGCCGTTTCTGGAAGGCACCGGCCAGGGCTGGATCACCGCCGAGTACGGGATGTTGCCAGGCTCCGGCGACCGCCGTATCGCCCGGCCCGTCGCCAAGCAAGATGGGCGCACGGTGGAGATCCAGCGGCTGATCGGGCGGTCCTTGCGGGCGATGGTGGACCTGAGCCGCCTGGGACCGATCACGCTGACGATTGACTGTGACGTGATCGAGGCCGACGGGGGGACGCGCACGGCGGCGATCACCGGCGCGGCGGTGGCGGTGGTGCTGGCGCTGGACAAGCTCTTTCGGCGCGGGCTGATCCCCGGCCCGGTGGTCGTGGGGCAGTTGCCGGGGGCGGGTGCCCCGTGGGTGTCGCCGTTGCGCGGGTTGGTGGCGGCGGTCAGCGTGGGCCGGGTGGGCGGCCAACTGGTGCTGGACCTGCCCTACGCCGAGGACCGCCACGCCGAGGTAGACGCGAACGTGGTCATGACCGCCGACGGCCAACTGATCGAGTTCCAGGCCACCGCCGAGCACGGCTCCTATACCCGCGCCGAAATGGACGCGCTGACCGACCTCGCCGCCGGGGGCATCCGCCAACTACTGGCGCTCCAGCGCGAAGTGCTGGCGGCGGAGGGGTTCACGGTGCTAAGCGAGGGGGAGTAAAGTCAATACTGCTGCATGACCACGACCGGCGCGACCCCACGCCCAATAAACACATAGAGCGATGTGTCATCGTGGAGCGAGGGTACGATCTTTTCCCGCTCGGCTCGGTTCAGATCGATCTGCCCGGCGAAAATCATGGGTTGCCCGTTGGCATAGGCCCAGTCCGCCCCCTGTATCCACTGGGGACGTTCGCCCAGGGCTACGAAATAGTGAGGGATTTGGTCGTTAAGCCAGGCAGCCAGGCTCTCTAGATCAGCGGCACCCGCATAGCGGGCCAGCAACGCCCGAAAGAACGCTTCGGCCTCGATAGACGAATCGGGCTCAACCTCATAGGGGCTACAGATTTTTAGCAGCAGATCGTATGTGGCGGCGTCGTCAAAGTCAAGCATGAACACCCTTTACCAATGCTCCCAGCGGACCACGTCCTCGAACGCGAGGCGACCACCCTTTTTCGGCGTGGCTTGCGCCTGTTCGGCTGCCGGATAGCCGAAGGAGATGGCGAGGGGGAACTGCTGGTCGGCGGGGACGCCGAGGATGGCGCGGGCCTGGTCCGGTTCGTAGATCGAGCCGATGCAAGAGCCGATGCCTTGCGCCCACGCCTCCAGCATCATGAAGGCGGTGGCCTGCCCCAGGTCGAACGTGCCCTCGTTGGGGGTGAGCAGGGCCACGGCGAAGGCGGCCCCGGCCAGGTGCCCGGCATACGTCCCAGTGGCGGCCAGTTGGCGCAGCGTCTCGCGGTCGCGGATCACAACAAACTGCCAGGCCTGGGTATTCTTGGAGCTTTGCGCCCGCCGCCCGGCATTGACGATGGCCCGGATCGTCTCCTCCGGCACCGGCCTTTCGCTGAACTGGCGGACGGCGCGCATCGTCCGAATAGCCTCATCTACTTCCACGGGATAGCTTCCTTTCCGTTACCGAACAATAGGCATCAGGGATCAGGGACCAGGGATCAGTATACATCACGTTTCACGTTAAATCGCCGTCTGCTCAGCCAGGCGGAGCAGGGCGTGGTAGACCGCGTCGGTGTCTTCGGGGCGGCCCACGCTGATCCGCAGGTGGTTGGGCAGGGCGGGCGTGGCGAGGGGCCGCACCAGGATGCCCCGTTCGGCCAGGGCGGCGGCGATGCGCCCGGCGGTGCTGCGCCGCACGCGGCAGAGCAAGAACGGCGCATCGCTGGGCAGTGGATCGAGCAGGTTGAGCTTGCGGAGCTGGCGGAAGAGCCGCCCCCGCTCG
>JBBSEL010000568.1:0-3942 GCA_038239755.1 Chloroflexia bacterium
ACCACGAGCCGCCCTACGAGGAGTTCTACCGGGTGCCAGGGGAGACGGCCCGGCTGGTGAATGCCGCCCATGCGGCGAGGCACCGGGTGCTCGCTGTGGGCACCACCTGTGTGCGGGCGCTGGAAACCGTCACCGACGCAGCGGGCACCACCCACCCCGGCACCGGCTGGACCGACCTGGTGATCACCCCCGCCCGTGGCATCCGCGCCGTCGATGGCCTGCTGACCGGGCTGCACGAACCCCGCGCCACCCATCTAGCCATGCTGGAAGCCCTCGCCGGGCGGCAACACCTGGAAGTCGCCTACGCCGCCGCCCTCAAGGAACGCTATCTCTGGCACGAATTCGGCGATCTGCACCTGATCCTGCCGTGAGGCGAGGACTGAGGACTGAGGATTGAGGACTGAGGGATCAGGGATCAGATCAAGAATACGCAATACGCAATACGCAAAATCACGCACCACGCCTCACGCATCCCGTCCGCTAATCCAGCACTGCCCGCTCCGGATGCACCCAGCGCATACAGACGGCGGCGACCAGGCCCAGCGCCCCGGCGAACACGAACGCCCAGCGATAGGCGTCGGGGTGCCCGGCTTCGGCCCCCATGACCGTGACCAGGCTGCCCGCCAGCACGGAGCCGAGGGGTTGGGCGAACGACCAGAGGGCCGACCCCAGGCCGATAAACTCTGCCGTGCGTTTGCGGGGGACGAGATCGGTGAGCAGCGGGTTGAGCACGCTCAAGCAGGCCGCGCCCAGCCCGACCACGCCCAGGGCCAGCGTCCCCTGCAGCAGGTCGGCGCTTTGCGACCCGACGATGGCCCCGACGCCGAAGATGAGCAGCCCGGCGATGAGCATCCGCTTCTTGCCGACCCGGTCGGCCAGGTAGCCCGCCGGGACGCAGAAGATCACCTGGGCAACGACATAGGACAGCGGCAGAAAGAAGGTCTCGCCGGTGGTGGCGTGGAGCACGTTCTTGCCGAATAGGGTGATGAACGGGGCCGCCCCGCCAGAGCCGATCCAGAACAGCGCCGTGCCCAGCATGAACTTGGCCGCCTCCGGGTAGGCGAGGATGCTCTGGAGATAGAGGCGCGGGTTAGGTCGGGTCTTGGGGGTCTCAACATGGAGCGGCAACGGCGGCTCTTTGACCGTGAAGAAGGTGAAGGCCCAGGTTAGCACCAGAAACGTGATCGTGATGCCGAAGACCAGCGGCTCGTGATCGGCCCACAAGAAGGTCGCCACGAGGTTGAAGACGATGATGCCGATGGCTGTAGTCAGGCCGATGAACCCGCCGACGCGCCCGCGCTGTTCTGGGGGAAAGAGGTCAGCCAGCAGCGCGAACCAGGGGTCGGACGCGGTATAGAGGAAAAACGCGCCAATGGTCACCAGGCCGAGCATGATCCAGAACGGCGGGTGGAAGGCGAGCAGCCCCAGCGAGAGCGCCATCAGCGGCACCCCCACCAGGAAGAACGGGCGTCGCCGCCCCAATGGCGTGCGGATCCGGTCGCTAAGCCGTCCCACCAGCGGCTGCACAAACGCGCCGACGAACGACCGCTCGTTGGCGAGCAGCCCGATCAAGGCCGGGGGCACCTTGTACGTTTCCAGGTAGAGCGGCATCCCGAAGTTGAACAGGGCGAAGACGGCCTGCGACCCCAGGTTGGCGATGCTGTAGCGGATCGCCAGGTTGACATCAAAGGGGGCGGGGGTTTCTGCCGCCGCAGCGGGGACGGGGGGCACGACAGGTTGGATATAAGTGCTACTCTGATCCATAGGGTTTCTCCTCCATCACGGTTTATTCAGCCCGTCATCTGTTCGCCAGTGGTAACGATAGGATTATTATCGGCCTTTCGCTGCTACGCGGCATCCGTAAGATTACGGAACTTCGGCGTGCTGGCGGCGACCTCTGACTGTATTGTAGCACAAACAGGCACGACAGAGGGCACCCCCATCGCGGAGGTACCCTCTGTTTACGGGGGCGTAGATTGGGGCGGGCGGTGGTTCCCCGACCGCCGCTGCCCGCGCCGTGTGTGCCCATGTTCAGTGCCTGAACAGTCGCCTGGGTTCGATGGTGCCCGCTGGGCGGCGGCGGGGACGGGATTCTTTATAGTTCTCTTACGGTTTGTCCCCCGGCCTTTACACTTCTCTTATGCCTGGTCCCCTATAATTAAGGTAGCACACCCGCACGGGGGTTGCCTGCCGGGTGGGAGCCGACGCACCTATTTAGACGAGTTTAGACGATGTTGGCGGCGATTGAAACGGCTCGCTGGGGCCAGTCGCCGGGATTCTCGGCGGCGATGGGCCGTTGCGCGCCGGGATTGCGAAAGAGGTTGCTCTATGTACCTGAAATCGGTGTTAATTGTCGAGGACGACACGCGGCTCCGCAGCATTATTGCCCGCAACCTGGAACTCCTCGGCTACATGGTGTTTGAGGCGGGGACGTTCCGCGAGGCGACTGAGCAGATGGTGATCAAGCCGTCGCTGTTGCTGCTGGACATAACCCTGCCCGATGCGACCGGGTGGGACCTGGCCGGGTGGCTGGAGTCGTTTATTGCGCCGCCGCCGATCATTGTGATTTCGGGGACCAAGCCCGATGTCAAGAAGCTGCGCCACTTCCAGCCGGTGGCCTTCTTGCCCAAGCCGTTTGCGATTGGCGAGTTGTTGACGCTGGTCAAGAAGCAACTCCCGCTGGCGACGGGGGTCGCGGGGTAGGCGGGCGCGGTACCAGCGGCTCCTGGCCGTATCGATACCGATAGATGCAAAAGGCGGCTCCCCAATCGGGGAGCCGCCTTTTTGGTGGGCCGCGTTGGGCGGCGGGGTTACTTGATGATGGGCGGGATGCCCGGTGCGCAGTTCACCGGGAAGAAGGTGTTGGAGGCGATCTTCACGGCTTGCCCACGGGTGATGTTGTTGCACGGGCGGTAGTACGGCAGGTTGCCGGGGCCGCAGGTTTCGGGCAGCCCGGTGCAGACGTTGATCGCGCCGGAGCCGCAGTCGTAGCCGCCGACGATGCCGCGCCGCGCCAGCCGTTCGATGTAGAGGTAGAACGTGTCGTTGGCCGGCACGTCGGCGAAGCTCTGCGACCCGGCGGGCGGAACATCGTTGAAGCCAGCAGCGTTCGCGGCGATCTTCGCTAACTGGCCGCGGGTGAGGTTGTTGTATGGGCGGAAGTAGGGGCGGTTGGTGGGGGCCTGGCACGGTTCGCCCGGCGACCCGCAGGGATAGCCGTTGATGTAGCCACGGGTTGCCATCCTCTCTACCCAGATATAGTAGATGCTGCCCGGCGGCACATCCTCGAAGGTCTGGGTGTTGGGGACCTCGGTGAAGCCTGCCGAGTTGGCGATGACCTTGGCGGCCTGGCCGCGGTTGATGTTGCTGTAGGGGCGGAAGGTGCCGTCGGGATAGCCGCCGATCAGGCCCCGGCAGCTCAGGCAGCGGATGTAGACGTAGAACGGGTTGTACTGGTCTACGTCGCTGAAGGTAGGGCAGACGGTGGGGGTGCCGGTCCCGGTGGGGGTGGCGGTCGGTAGCTCGGTGTTGGCCGGGCGCGGCGTCTGGGTGACCGTGGCGGTGCCGGTTGGTGAGGTCACCGGGGTGACCGTGGCTGTGTCGGTCGCCGGGGGCGGGGCGGTCGGCGTGACGGTGGGGGTGCCGGTGGCGACGCTCGTCCCGGTCGCGGTGGCGGTGTCTGTCGCGCTCGGCGGGACGGTGCTACTCGGCGGGACGGTGGTCGTGCCGGTCGGCGGGATCACCGGGGTGCCGGTGGCGGTCCCTGTCGGGATGCTCGTCGGCGTATCTGTCGGTGTATTGGTCGGTGTGTTGGTTTCGGTCGGCGTATCGGTTGGCGTGTTGGTCGGCGTGTGTGTGAAGGTCGGCGTGTTGGTCGGCGTGTGTGTGAAGGTCGGCGTATCGGTCGGCGTGTCGGTGGCCGTCGGCGTATCGGTCGGCGTG
>JBBSEL010000569.1:0-3941 GCA_038239755.1 Chloroflexia bacterium
CCCCGCCGGTGCGCCACAAGCTGTTGGCCCACATGCGCCTCAGCCCTCAATGGATCGATCATACCCTCGCTGTGGGTTGGCTGATGGTGACTTGGCTGACCGGCGGGGGCGAGTGGCAACCGGCGGGCAGCCAACTCGGATGGTGGGGGGAGCACCGGGCCATCCTGCCCTACCCGTTGCCCCGCCCGCGCGGGCCAGTGACGCATGGCCGGATCGAACCAGATGGGGTTGCACTACTGACGCTTCCCGACGGGGCAACCTGGACCGGAGCGGTGGAACACGACCAGGGCAGCGAGGACCGGGCCGACTGGGAGGCCAAGCTGGGGCGCTGGGCGGCCGTCATCCGCGGCGGGGCCTGGCAGGCGCGCTTCGGGGCAACGATGCCGCACCTGCTGATCACCGTGCCGACCGCCGCGCGCCGGGCGCAGATCGCCCCCTGGGTCGCCGCCGGGCGCCAGGAGCACAACAACTTCTGGGCCTTTATTGCCGAGCATCCGGCGGTCAGTGTGGGGGAGGGGGACGGCCTGGATGCGGCGGGGGCACGGATCACGGCCCCGGCCTGGCTTCAAGTCACCCGCGATCCGGCGCGTCCGCTCCAGGACATCCCGATGACGTGGCCCGCGCTCCTCGAAGGCAGCGCGCCCTGGCGGCCCCAGGTGACGACGGGGGCCGCCCCGGCTCCGGGTCGCCCGGTCCCGTTGGACCTCGATGCTCAGATTCAGGCGCAGTTGCAGGCCCGCGTGCAAGAGCAGGCGGCCCAGCTCCACACCCAGACCGCCACGATCCAGGGCCTCCAGGAGGAGGTCGCCGCGCAGCGCGCGCGGTGGACCGCCGCCCGCGCGGACCTGGTGCTCTTGGACCAGCGCCACCAGCGGCTACAAACGACCTACCAGCAGCTCCTGGCCGCGCAACCCAGCGTCCGCCTCCAGCGCTACTGGGCCACGCGCCATCCCTTGCTGCTGGCGGGCAAGGCGCTGATCTTCGCGGCGGGCCTGTTCACGCTAGGAGCCCTGGTGACTGCCGTCTGGCTCGTCGGTGCCCAGACCTGGGACATCGTGCTGAGCGCGGACCCCGGCCTGGCCGCGCTCGCCGCGACCGCGCCCCCGGTGTTGACGCTGCTGACCGCCCTCTGGCGGACCCCCTGGTGTCTGGGCGCGCTGCTCCTCGGCAGTGTCCTGGGCACGCTGGGGGCCTGGCGGTGGGCGCGCCGGTAGCCGTGTGGCCGCGCAGGCTGCCGTCGACGGGGTTTGCTTTTCCCCTATGCAACTTAGTAGGCAACGTGGTATGCTTAGCACAGTTTGGAAGCGTGGGTGCTATACTACGGCCCCTCGAGGGGCTAGCTTCGACCGCCCCGCAAGGCCGTCGGCTGCATTCTCACCGAAGGATGTTGATCCCGGCCAGCGCCGGGCTCTCTAGTCACGGGGAGGTTCGGGAATGAGACCGCTCGTCGTACCATCGCCACGCCTGCACAATGAACGCGCCTGGCCGATCTGGTCGCTCGTCGGGGCCAGCCTGGTGCTGTTCGAACTACTCTACTTCCTGCTGGTCTTTGTGCCCCTACAGCGGGCGGATGTCACCCGGCTGGCGTATGCGGCCCACCTGGGTGCGGGTGGGTATCCCCTCTATTGGTGGCAGGGTGATACCACCACACTCGATCCGGGCCTCCTTTACCAGCTGGCGCAAGTGGTCTGGCTGTTGTTACCCCTCGGCGGGGGGCTGTTGCTGAGTGGGTTAGCTGTGGGAACCGGGCTGAGTTGGCCCTACACGACCCGCGGCGCCCAGGTGCGGCGGGGACTCGTTCTGGTCGTCACGCTATTGGCGTTTGTCCTGGCCGCAACAACTTGGGGGGCGGCGGCAGCGTGGTTCTACGGGTGAGGCCGGGCTCCTAACAGGCGGAGGGTCACTGGCGGCGCGTCCCGGTGACGGAGAGTGAAGGTGCCGCCGGTGGCGGTGCTGAGGATGCGCTGATCCGGCAGGGTGGCATAGGCCGTTTCGGGTAGGAGCGCCAGAAAGCGTTGGCTGTCTTGGGCAGGGGCCAGCGGCATCGGGGATTCTCCGGGGGTAGAGGGGACGACGGGACCGCGCTGCGGGCAACAAAACCCCCCGACGACTCAGAGAGCCAGGCGGGGGACATGGGCGGCATGTACCAGGGCGGGCGGGGTGCCCATGACTACAGGGTAGTATAACGGAAGGCCGGGATCACACGTGAAGGCAGCGAGCTTATTACTGTGTATTCAGGTCCTTAAAATGCCCACTGGTTCTCAGCTGTACCTGAGAACCAGTAGCGGATCAGGTAGTTACGGGCTGACCCATTGGAGGGTGGTGATGTCGAAGATGAAGGTGTCATGAACGGCGGGGTCGCGGGCGGCCAGGGTGATGCGCGGGCCGTCCACAGCAGTGATGTGCAGGTCGGCGCGTGGGGCGGGGTAAAGGAGGTTTGAGTGCGGCGCACCGCACGGTTCTGGGCAGACCCACAGCAGGCCATGGACATCGGCTGGTCCCGCTGCGCCCTGCTGCACATCGTATTCGGTCGTGCCTTCCTCCCCGCTGGCAACCAGAATCCAGGCTCCGTTGACTTGGGTATGCCAGCAACTCGAAAAGGTGGGCGCGGCAAAATGCACCGGAGACCCGCAGGCCACGTCACTGATCATGCCCACCCCCATCGTAGCGGTGGGTTCCGGGGTGGGAGGAATCCAGACTTCGGTGGGCGGGATGGGCGTCAGAGCGATGGCGGTTTGGTGCGCGTAGTAGCGCTGGGCGGCGGTGGTGGCGACTGCGACCATTGTAGGGTCCGCGAGCTGATCGGGTGAGTAGCCCCCAGCGCCATAGCGCGGACGATTTGGTGTAGCGGTTGCAGCAGCCGTCGCCGTCGGCGCACTAGTAGAGCTTGGAAGGGCTGTAATCGTTGGTAAGACTGTAGGGAGGGGTGACGGAGTTACAGAGTCGGCTGTTCCACAGCCCACTAAGGCAATAATTATTAGCAGTGATATTGAAGAAATCACCAATTTGTAAGGAGAGGCTCGCAGCTTATTCCACTTTTGCATATCATAGCCCCTTTCTAACTTGCGATAGAGATTGAAGTTGTGCCTATGGGGCGTTTCCTACAGATTAAGGACTGTAGTCTATAGTTGTGGAATCGGGCATCGGCTGTGATGTAGCTTTATCTCCGTTGAGACTTAACCAAAGTACTTGCCAACTATGTGCAGGATCTGCGAGAGGCTGACTCGGTAGCTGACCCACAACCTTCATCTGAACATGATGCTCATCGTACCCCCACCGCGAAACAAGATACCACCAACCAGCCCAGATCGGTTTGTATATCTGGGGTAGCGCATTCCCCTGATTTGAACCGAAACCAGAGGATATCTGAAAGTGTGTTTCGGCATTCCAGTTATAGCACGCGGCGGGATTGGGGACAACCGGAGTTGGCCTACCAGAACCTGGTGGAGGTAGGCAGGGATAGTAATCGGTACTACCAAAGTTGTAGTAAGGAGCTTTCGTGTTATTGAGATAACCAGTGAGCCAATTACTGGTCGGTGTTACCGATGGATCCCAGTTTGGCTCCGCGTCAATACCACCTGCAATCTGTATTTCAGGATGAGGGATTGGAGAAGCCGTAGCATATGCTTGCAGGTTCTCGATCATTAGTGCCCAAGCCGCACCGTGGTTAGCATTCAATGTGACTGCGGTAACAGTCGGGCAGCGCTTGTTAACCGGTATGTTGGGATCTTCGTACAGACAATTATTGACGGAAACAGCGATCTGGACATTCCGTCCTGCTTCGGATGACTCGCAATAAATATAATGGCCCTGTAAATCGAGACAGCAAAATCGGGTTGGTTAAGGTAGAATCAGGCTATGAATACGAAACGTCACTTCACGGCTGAATTCAAGGCCCAGATCGTCCAGCAAATACTGGGCGAAGAGCAGACAATTAACCA
>JBBSEL010000570.1:0-3941 GCA_038239755.1 Chloroflexia bacterium
CCCCCCCCGCCGCGGGGGCGCCCGACGCACCCCCCCCCCGCCCCGCACGCGGCGGGGGGGGGATGGCACCGCGAAACGCACGACTACCGGAGCCTCCCGCTGCTGGTGCGCCCGAACAGCGTCATCGCCGTCGGCGCAAACGAGGCGCGGCCCGACTATGACTACGCCGACGGCGTGACGCTGCACATCTTTGAACTGGAGGACGGCGCAACGCACCGGGTCCGGGTGCCGACGCCGCAGGGGGGGGACGGCCTGGTCGCCACGGTCAGCCGGACCGGGCAACAGATCCAGGTGGCAGTGCCGGATGCCGACAAGCCCTGGCAGGTGCTGCTGCGCGGCATCGCAGGAGGTGCATCGGTCGAAGGGGCCACAGCCCAGGCCGATGCGCTGGGACTCCTATTAACCGCCTACCCCGGAGTGAGCGTGCTGAACATACCCTTGCACGACGGTTGAGCCTGTCCAACGGGATCTTGCCAGCTTATCCTGATTGCTCAGTCGCGGCGTGGAGTAGATAAGGGTCAGCAGCACCGCTTGCACCTTGAGACTGATCCCCTCATTTATACGGTTGATCGGGTGCGCAGGCGTAGCTTATGCCGAGGGGGTCGGCTCGCCGCTCTTCCCGGTGGCCGGGGATCGCCAGCGGCGGGGGTCGCCCCTTGCGTGGCTTCCTGCGCCGCGAATTGGGTGCTGAGCGCCGCCTGCTCGCTCGCAATCGTGGCGAGCCGCTCGTTTGGCACCGGCACCGGCACCACTGGCGGCGGACTCACCGGCGCGACCGGGACGAGCGCCCCGCGCCGGGGGCCACGCACCTGCCGCAGGGCGCTATAGGCGCTGGGGCGCGGTTCGCTCTTTAGCAGACTTGTCTGGCCGGCGGCATCGCTATAGAGGGCCAGGAAGATCACATAGAGCACGCCTGCCAGCGGCACGGACCCTAAGGCCCCGCCCAGGCCGCCCAACGCGACCCTGGTAAGCAGGGCCAGCAACACTCCCAGCGGATGCAAACCAACCGCCTGGCCTTGTACGGTGCGAAATCTTCATCCGCTCGTGCGTTGACGGTCACGCCGCCTCGCAATAGTAGTCATGCTCGATGCCCCGCCAAGCACGTCGTGGCATTTTACCGTACCCGCTTTGTGCGCGCTATCGAAGGGTATGGGGCAGCGCTGCTCAATGCCCTGGTGCGGTCTCGCTCGGTTGTAATATGACCCATACTCCTTCATTACGCGCCGCAAATGCCCCTCATTCCAGATCAATACCCGGTCTAGGCACTCCTCCCGCGCACTCCGAATCCATCGTTCGGCGAAGGCATTCGTCTTGGGTGATCGGTAGGGCGTGCGCACGATCTCGAGGCCTTCAGCCGTAATGACATTGTCGAAGCTCGCCGTAAACCTCGCATCGCGGTCGCGGATCAGGAAACGCATTGGTCGCTGCTCATCCTGCAGCGTCCAAGTCAGTTGTCGTGCTTGCTGGGTGACCCCCGCCGCTGTTGGATGCGCGGTACAACCGGCGAAATGCACCCGGCGGCGGCCCAACTCGATGAAGAAACACACGGTGAGGGTGTTCAGCCAAGCTGTCTCAACAGTAAAGAAGTCGCAGGCCAGGAGCTGCTCCCGATAATGGTTCAAGAATGCCCCCAACGGCTACCTCTCTTAGCCCGCTGGGGAGCAGGTGGCACTTGCTGTCGCTTCAATAGATCTCTGATCGTTGAGCGGCCGATTCCGTGACCAAGCTTAAGCAACTCGCCTTGCAGTTTACCGTAGCCCCAGGTCGGGTTCTCCTCAGCGAGACGCAGGAGTAGCTCTTGCACCCGTGGCTGGTCGGCCGGACTTGCGCCGTTCGCTGCAGGTCCATTTACGACGGACCAATTCTCGGTGCCATTTGAGCAGGGTATCGGGCTTGGAGAGGAGGACCATTTGGTTCAAGCGGTCTCGGCCGTTACGCCCGAGACGGGTGAACTTAGCAGCCAAAAGGGCGAGGGCCCGCTTCGCCGAGCGAGAAACACGAGGTCGCCGCGGATGCTGGCGTTGGAGGATGCGCAACTGCGGGCGGAGCAGCAGGATTTCGAGATCCTTGTCATGCTGGGAGCGTTGGGCGATAGCGAAAAGGTCAAGTAATAACGAGACGATTTGGGCGAGACGAAAGTAGAGCATAGCCGCATCGACTTCACGAGGTGTGCCAGGCAGCTATGGAACAAAGGCGTGCGGGCCCGTCCGAGGTGCGTGTTCCGCCGCCGTAGGCATTTTCCGCACCATACAGCGCTGATTTCGAGCGCGGCGGTATAGATGACGTGGCCGCGCTGCGTCCGCTTGGCCGCGTACATGGCGATATCGGCTTGCTGCATCAACACCTGGATATCGGTATTCGGCCCCGACCAGAGCGCGATACCAATGCTGATTGTGACGTGCACCGCCTGCTCCGCTCACAAGGGGTCCCGGCCTCCTGCACCCAGCGGCGGACGGTGCGCGGCTGGTCGCCGAAGGCCGCCGCTGCCGCCGCGAGCGGGCAGCCATGGGTCAGCAGGGTCAGAATGCGCGTCTGGTCGGCGTCGGGCGTATGGCGGCGAAAGTAGGGCGTCCCCGCTTGCGCACTGAAGGTGCGGCGACAGACGGTGCAGCGATAGCTCTGGTCCTACTGACGATGGATCGTAATATTGGCCTGCTCCTGCTGGCCCGGCGCGAGGCAGGCCGGATTATGGCAGAATTGGTCCTGCGGATGCACAGTACGCTCCGGAGAGTGCTGTCCCAGAGAGTGTACCGTAACCCGCGTTAGTTTGCGACGGGGCCACCGTACAAACCACGGTGGCCCGCCCACCTACCGCGCTGGATATAGCTCAGAGGCTATTAGATCTTGGGGCAGGGCTCAATAGTTCCAGTGGCCCGCCCGCCTCCGTCCAGGCCTGTGGTATACTGGACAGCGCGATGGAGCTTTTACAGATTTTGATCGCGAGCTTTGCCTGGTGGCTCGGCCTCTATCTGCTGGCACGCGATCCGGCGAAGCCGGTGCTGCGGCTGGCCGGGCTGGGGTTGGTGGCCTATGCCCTGGGGCTGGCCGCGAACCTGGCGAGTCTCGACCTCTGGATCGTCGCGCACGATCCCCTCTGGGGGGTGCTCTGGCGGCGGGCGGCATGGTTGCTGCTGTTTGGGCCTGCGGTATGCTGGACGGGGGCGCTGCTTTATCGGCTGCCCGACTCTATGCCCCGGCGCGCCGCCCTCCTGGCGGGCTGGCGGTATGGTCTGCTACCGCTGGTGGCGGCGGGGGTG
The DNA here is from genome assembly GCA_038239755.1 of Chloroflexia bacterium. GTDB lineage: Bacteria > Chloroflexota > Chloroflexia > QHBQ01 > JAICKM01 > JBBSAN01. Next base: position 3,258 of record JBBSEL010000570.1, read on the forward strand.
GTGCTGGGCATCAGCACGAGCTTTCTGGTCGATTTCGCTCCTCCGGGGGCGGCACCGGCGGATGGTGCCGTGGCCCTGCTGTCGGCGCCCTTGGCCGCCGCCCAGCCGGGACCGGGCTACGGCGGGTTCGCGGGGCTGGTGCTGCTGGCCCTGGGCAGCAGCCTGGGGCTGACCGGGCACGCCGCACGTCGGCTGCGTCCGACGCGGCCCCTGGCGGTGCTCCTGGTGGCCGGGCTGTTCTTCGGGCTGAGCACGGGCCTACTCGCCTGGCCGTTGACCGCTGGGTGGCAAGGGCTGACTATGCTGGCGGTCGGCATCGATCTAGAGTTGTTAGGCCTCGCCATCGCGGGGTTGGATGCCGTTGAAGAAGGGGAAACGCTGCGCCGGGATCTGACGCGCTCGTTCCTGGCGACGCTGTTCCTGGGGTGCGTATTTGCCGCCCTGCCTGGGGTGATCCTGGCGGCGGCCGGGGGCGGCGGGCCAGGGCTGCCGGTGGTGCTGTGGACTACAGCGGCCCTGGCCGCTGCCGTGGTCGTGTTTGCTGGCCCGCTCCAAGCCGCCCTTGACCGGCTGGTGTTCCACGCCGCGCGGCCCTTACAGCAGGCCCGCACCGATTTACGGATCACCGCCGAGGCGCTGGCGCGGATGGATTCAACGGTGCTGCCGCTGGAACTTGATGCCGCC
>JBBSEL010000571.1:0-3940 GCA_038239755.1 Chloroflexia bacterium
ACCGGAGCGACGAGGACTGAGGACTGAGTGCTGAGTGCTGAGTCAGGGAAGCGCAAGATCGGTGGGGCGGAGTCCCCCTCGCCTCGCGTGAGCGGGGAGAGGGGACAGGGGTGAGGGGTATTAGTCGGGGCCAGTGAGCAATTGTCACTGACCCCTGACCCCTGTCCCCTCTCCCCTCGTCTAGCGGGCGATGTCGAAATACGAAGAGAGGGCGAACGGCGGTGCGGGCGGCGCGCTGAGAGCGGCCATGCCGGGGAGGATCGGCACGCTGCCGGTGCTGTAGCGCCAGGTGGCGTAGTGCTGGCCCACGTTGCCCATCTGGAGCTGGAAGGCGGCGGGGAAGAGCGGGGTATAGGTCAGCACCCGGCGCTCGAACAACTGCACCAGCACGGCATAGGGCACCCCGCCCACTCGCGCCGTCACCCAGTACGGTTCCACAATCGGGTAGCCGGTCACGGCCACCCAGTTGAACAGCGGCTCGGTCACCAGCGTGCCGTTGCGGTAGACCTGCCCCTGCTGGTTGAGGAATTCCCAGAAGCGGTTGGGGATATTATGCGCCGTCTCGCGGATGTAGGTCGCGTAGCGCACGCCGTAGCCTTCCAGGTAGGGGGCACGGGCGGTCTGGCCGGTGATGTCCATGTAGGAGCTGAACGGCTGGCCGGTGCGGTCGGGGGCGATATTTTCGCCGGGGAAAATCGAGGCGCGGGCGCGGAAAGTGGCGTAGGACGGTGTGTCGGGGTTGGCCGACCGGGTGTCGCCGGCGACCGGCTCTTGCGACGGCGCTTTGTTGTCAAAGCGGTTGTTGCCCGTCTGGATCAAGCCGCTGACCATCTCGTAGACCAGGCGGCCATTGGTGACATAGAAGGGGTCGTTCTGGTTGGCGGCGGGGTTGGTGATCTCCATCCGCGCTTTGTCCCAGTATTGCACCAGGCGCTGGCCGCCCGGCGACTCGGCCCACGGCTCATAGCGGGTGGTGCTGGCGACGGGTCCCCAGATGAAGCCGCGCTGCACCAGCCCTTGCGCCACCGGCAGGTCGGTGCGGCTCCACACGTTGAGGAAGGCGCTGGTCTGTTGCGCGGCGGGGGCAGCGGTACCGGGGTGGCCCGTCAGGCCGAGGATGGCCGCGATCACGATCAAGGCTGCTGCCAACAGCCTGCCTGTCCGACGTTGATTCATGGCATCAATGCTCCTTTTTGTGCGACTAAGCCGTTCAGGCCGCACCCGCCGTGGGCCTCCCCCAGAGCAAGAGATCGTCAAGGGCAGAGCGATGCTCGGTTGACATAAATATACACTCTCTCTCCGGTGCTGTCAATAGGTATCGCTTATAATGAGGCTTATCGCTGTAGGAGAAGGCGCTGCCCATTGGTGGTGAGGAGTCCCCGACGTTTGGAGCAACCCGACCATCAATGGACAGCGCCTTCTCCTACACAGGGCGTTGGGGTTTATGAACGGATTTCCGGTGGGGTGGCGATCTTACGGCACGGATCGTGATTAGGAGTGGTCTGCGCAGTATGCTATAATAGCAGGAGCATACCGACCCCTACCCAGCCCATCTGGCCGGGGCGCAACTGTTACACCAAGGGAGGAAAACACAGCATGGTTTCAGGACGTTCTCTGAGCGGGCAGCTAGGCCGATGGATCGGCGCGCTGGCGCTGCTGGTGCCGCTGGTGCTGGCCGCCTGCGACACGAACGCGACACCGACCAGTGGCCCAACCGGGGCCACCACCCCCACCGCGGCAGGCAACCCGGCCAGCAGCACTCCCACCGCGGCAGGGGCATCCGGCGCACCCACCGTCGCGGGCACGACGGCACCCGCCGCCGACGATACGCCGTTGGCCCCCGGCAGCGGGGGCACCTTGCGCTGGGCCAACGAAGGGGTGAACGAGATCGACACCCTGGACCCGCCTGCTGCCCAGTCCAGCAACGCGGTCATGGCGATTGGCCTGATCTTCGACGGGCTGATCCGGCTTGACAACCGGCTGAACCTGCAACCGGCAGGCGCGGAAAACTGGGAAATTTCGGGCGACGGCTTGACCTACACCTTCTTCATTCGCAAGAACCTCAAGTGGCCCGATGGCACGGCGATCACCGCCGAGGATTTCCGCTACTCGCTGGAGCGGGCGCTGAGCAAGGCGTTTGCCAACGGCTCAGCGGGCTACTACCTGAGCAACATCAAGGGGGCTACCGACTGGATCGCGGGCAAGGGCACCGGGCTGGCCGGGGTCAAGGTGAAAGACCCGCAGACGCTGACCATTGAACTGGAGACGCCCGGCGTCTACTTCCTCAATCAGCTCACCTACGCCGGGGCGGCAGTCGTGCCGAAGAAGCTGATCGACCAGTACGGCGACAAGTGGATCGAACACGCCGCAGGCACCGGACCGTTCATGCTCAAGGAGTGGAAGCACAGCCAGTCGCTCACCCTCCAGCCCAACCCCAACTACTGGCGCGGCGCGCCTGCCCTGGCCGGGATCGAAATGCCGTTCATCCAGGATGCCGAGACGGCCTACCGCCTCTACCAGACGGGCGATCTGGACATCGTCGGCTCGCAGCAGTTCCCCCCCGCGCACATCGCCGAGAATGTCGGCAAGCCGGGCTTCCAGCAACTGCCTCAGTTCTTTGATGCCTATGTGGGCTTCAACAACGCCAAGGCCCCGCTGGATAATGCCAAGCTGCGCCTGGCCCTGGCCCTGGCGGTGGACAAAAAGACGCTGGCCGATAAGGTGATGAACGGGGCAGTGGTCGCCGCCGACCATATTGTGCCGCCGGGGATGCCCGGCTTCGACGCGGCGCTCAAGCCGTTGACCTTTGATGCCGCCGCCGCCAAGCAGGCGTTGGCCGACGCGGGCTTCCCCGACGGCAAGGGCCTGCCCAAGCTGACCCTCTCCTACACCACCGGCCAGGCCGACTTCGACAAGGTCTCGGCCACGCTCCAGCAGATGTGGAAGCAGAACCTGGGCGTTGACGTGACGGTGCAGGGCGAGGAGCAGGGCAAGTACAACAACGACCTGACGGCGATGGCGAACGACCCCAAGAACAGCAACCTGTCGATCTACATGAGCGTCTGGGGGGCCGACTATCCCGACCCGCAGAACTTCCTCAGCCAGCAGTTGCGCACCGGGGTGGGTAATAATAACGGCCACTTCAGCAACGCGCAGTTCGATACGCTGGTGGATGGGGCCGATGTGGAGCGCAACCCGGACAAGCGGGATGCCGCCTATAACCAGGCCGAGCAGATCGCCATCGATCAGGTGGGTTGGCTGCCGCTCTACCACAGCAAGGGCAGCATCCTGATCCGGCCCACCGTCAAGGGCCTCACCTACACCGCCCAGGGCCTCTTTGCCGGGGACTGGACCAAGGTGTTCGTGCAGAAGTAGACGAGTGGTCAGTGGTCAGTGGTCAGTAATGATGCTGTTCATTGATCACTGACCATTGATCATGACTACCAACCATTAACCACTAACCACTAATCACCCACCGCCCACCACTCGTCTATGGGATCATTCCTCGCCCGGCGGGGCCTCAGCCTGCTGTTCGTCCTGTTCAGCCTCACCTTCCTCACCTTCGTCGTCGGGCACCTGGCCCCCGGCGACCCGGTGCAGCGGATGATGGGCAACCGGCACGACCCTGTGCGCTACCAGGAGTTGATCCACCAGTACGGCTTCGACCGGCCCATCTGGGAGCAATATGTGGACTATATGGGCGGGTTGGCGCAGGGCAGGCTGGGGCTGTCCTACCAGTATCCGGGGCGGCAGGTCAGCGAAATGCTGGCTCAGGGGGTGCCGGTGTCGTTCGCGCTGGGCGCAATCGCCCTGCTGCTCAGTGTCGGGATCGGGGTCCCGGTCGGCATCGTCGCCGCCACCCACCGCAACCGGTTGTCTGACCGGCTGCTGATGGGGCTGATGTTGATCCTCTTCTCGGTCCCCAGCTTTGTCCTCATCC
>JBBSEL010000572.1:0-3932 GCA_038239755.1 Chloroflexia bacterium
ACCTCCTACAAAACCAGCCCCACGACAGCATCTGCGGCTGCTCGGTCGACGCGGTCCACGACGAGATGAAGACCCGCTACGCCGCAGTCGAGCAGATCGGCGGCGACCTGGCGCTGGAGGGGCTGCGCGGTATGGCCGCCCACATCAATACCGGGGCGCTGCCTACCGGAGTGGATGCGCGAGGCCGGGCGCTGGTGGTGTTCAACCCCCTCACCGGGCCGCGCACCGATGCCGTGCAGGTGATGGTGCAGTTGTCCGCCAGCCTGAGCCAGTTCACCCTCTATGATGACCGCGGCGCGCCGGTGCCGGTGGAGGTCGTGGAGCGCCATCGCCACGAACTGGCCCATTTCGACCTGGACGCCGCCAACCTGGAAGTGGCCCTGGCGATGGCCCCCGATGGCCGGATCAACGGGATGGTTGTCTCGGATGTGCATCTGCACGCCAGCGACGAGCCGGGCGTGTACGACGTAGATATCACCGTCAGCGACAGCGGCGAGCCGGACGAGGTGCTGCTGCAATCGCTGGCCGATGCCGCCCGCCGCCTGGTCACCGCCGAGCAGGTGCGCCTATTCCGCCTGCGCGGCCTGCGCCCCGAAGAAGTGACCTTCCGCTTCCTCGCCAGCGACGTGCCGGGGCCGGGCTATCGCTCCTACGTGCTGACTGCCGAAGGGACCGAACTGCCGATCAGCCCCGGTCGCGTCCCGGCTGCGCCGGTGCCGCCCAGTGCCGCCCCGGCAGGTGGCCCGCCGCGCCCCGCCGCGATCTTCCAGCCCGACCCGCAGACCGGAGTCCTGCCCGAACCGGTGCTGGACGCCGACGACCCCTATCCTGGCGTGCCGACGGTGGGCGAGATGGACCCCACCGAACGCTATCTGATCGAGAACGATTTTTATGTGGTCGAAGCGGCGGCGCAAACGGGCGAACTGACCATCACCGACAAGGCGACCGGACTGGTCGTCACCGGGGGCAATCGCTTTGTCGATGCGGGCGACTGCGGCGACGAGTACAACTATTGCCCCCCGGCTACGGATCAGGTGATCACCGGCTTCAACGCCCCGCCCCGGATCGATATGCACTACACACCGCTGGGCAGCAGCCTGGTCATCGAGGGCACCCTGTTCTTGCCCGCCTGGCTGAGCGAGGACCGCCAGGGGCGCAGCGCCGCCGGGGTGGCCTGCCCGGTGCGCTCCACCGTGCGCCTGCTGCATGGGGTGCGCCGGGTGGACATCAGCACCACCGTGGACAACCAGGCGGGCGACCACTGGCTGCGGGTCATGTTCGATGTGCCGCTCCAGACCGACGTGTCGGAGGCCGAGGGCACGTTCGACGTGCTGCGCCGTTCGCTCGACCTGCCGCCCGCCGACTCCACCTGGCGCGAACAGCCGGTGCCCACCCACCCGCAAAAAGCGTGGGTGGCCGTAGGCGATGGCGAACGCGGGGTGTTGCTGGCGAACCGGGGCTTGACCGAATACGAGGTACTGCGCCGGGCGGACGGTGCGGGGGTGACCCTGGCCCTGACCCTCTTGCGCTGCGTGGGCTGGTTGAGCCGCGACGATCTGGCGGTGCGTCAGGGCCACGCCGGGCCGGGCCTGCCCACCCCCGGCGCGCAATGCCTGGGGCTGGCCCATTTCGAGTATGCGCTGGTGCCGTTCGCCGGGACGTGGCAGACCAGCCGGGCCTATTTGCAGGCGCACAGCTTCAATGTGCCGCTGCGGGCGCTGGCCGAAGATTTCCACCCTGGTCCGCTGCCGCCCACCGATACGCTGGTCATCATCGAACCCGACGATCTGGTGGTGAGCGCGTTGAAGCGCAGCGCCGACGGTGACGGGGTGATCCTGCGCGCCTGGAACCTGAGCGATAGCCCGGTGCAGGCGCGCATCGTGCCGCCGCCGTTCCTGCGGGCCGCCCAACTGGTGCGCCTGGACGAGACACCCGCCCCGGACGGCGCGCGGCTGCATTCGATCCCCGACGCGCCGGGCTGGCGGATCGATCTGCGCCCCCGCGAAATCTGCACGGTGCGGCTAGAGGTGTAGGGGCACGCATGGACTATTCTTCGGTGGGGCCGACCCACCACAGCCCGACCAGCGGGCACTGGCGGCGGGTGCAGTTTTCATCTGCCGGGGGGCCGGGCGACCCGCCGGTCCAACTCACCGGGCGGATCGCCGGGTTTGACGACGATCTGCGCCACCCGGCGGTGCTGCTGCTCCATCCCAACCCGGCCCACGGCGGCACGATGGATAGCAAGATCCTGCGGGCGGTGGCCGATACCCTCTATCCGCTGGGGGTGGGCAGCCTGCGCTACAATTCGCGGGGGGTGGGCGGCAGCGGCGGCGAAATCCTGGTTGAGCCGGGCACGGTGGGCGATATGAGCTGGGTGCGCGGCATCTGGGAAACCGCCGATGTGGACGCGGCGCTCGATTTCCTGGCCGCCCAGCCGTGGGTGGACTCCAACCGTATCGCCCTGGCCGGGTTCAGCTTCGGTTCGCGCATCGCTCTCTCGCACCTGGCCGCGCACCCCCGCGACCCGCGCATCGCTGCCGTCGTCGCCATCGGCTTCCCCCTCGCCACCCGCGACCTCTCGCACCTGGGCCGCTGGCCCGGCCCCAAGCTGTTCATCACCGGCGAACACGACAACTTCTGTCCCCCCGACCAACTCGCCGCCTTCGTCGCCAGCTTGCCGCCGCCCGCCCTGCGCGCCGTGATCAAAGACGTGGGCCACTTCCTGATCGGGCGTGAACCCGCCGCCGGGCTGATGACCGCCGAGTTCCTGCGCCCCATCCTGGGCGGCCCCCGCTCCGCCTGGGGTGTCCTGCGCGGCGAATGGTGAGGGACGAGTGCTGAGTGCTGAGTGCTGAGTCGGGGAATAGCAAGATCGGTGGGGCCGAGTCCCCCTCGCCTCGCGTGAGCGGGGAGAGGGGACAGGGGTGAGGGGTGGTCGCTGACCCCCACCGTGGAGGATACGCCAATGATAGTCGTCTGGTTAGGCCGCATCGGGTTCGTGATCCTCATGCTGGCGGTTGGCTTGAGTGCCGCTCTCTTCCTCGCCTCCTTCGGGGATGCGTCGTGGATCTACACGGGCGGGCTGCCCTTGACGGCCCAGTTAAGCGACCTGCTTTATAGCGTACCTGTTGTGGGGATACTCTTAAACTTCCCGCTTACTGTGGCGTTGATGCGCGCACCTAAAGTAATCACGCCTGTGCGAAGATCGCTACCTCGCGTGCTCACACCTTTGTGGCCTGTGGGGGTTATGGTACTCGTGGGGGTTGCCCTATGGCTTGGTGGGGTATATGTGAACCGCTCCTGGGTGATGCCGCCGCTTGACGATACCAAAGACGCGCTGATGCGCTTCACTGAATCGGGGGCCATCCGCAACCTCAGAACTATGACCCTCAACACCATGGGCTGGAATCTCTATTGGAGCGGGTTTGTACTTTCCTGGCTCTACCAGTATACCAGCGTGCGCCGTGCCCAACCTGCCCCCGCCTAGCCGCATCCTGGGCCTCGACCTGACCAACGGCCCGGCCCGTGCCAGCACCGCCGCCCTGCTCGCCTGGGGCGGGGAGGGCGAGGCCACCCTGCTGGCCCTGGCCGACCGCCGCACCGATGCCGAATTGCTGGCCCTGGCGCAGGAGTGGGACCCCGTCCTGGTCGCCATCGACTCCCCGCTCTCGCTCCCGCTGGGGCTGGACTGCCTCGACCCGGCCCACCCCTGCACCCCCACCGGGCCGGGGCAGGGCCGCGCCTCCGAACGCGCCCTCTCCCGCGAAGGCATCGCCTCCTACTATACTACCAAGCGCAGCCCGATCAAGCCGATGATCGCCCGCGCCCGCCAACTGGCGGCAGCGTGGGAAGCGGCAGGCCGCCGGGCCATCGAAATCTACCCCTACGGCAGCAAAGTGCGGCTATGGGGCAAGGGCTTGCCGCACAAGGCC
>JBBSEL010000573.1:0-3909 GCA_038239755.1 Chloroflexia bacterium
CCGGATCGCCTTGTGGGACCCCATGTGCCCAACAAAGACTCTGATCGGGGGCCTGTACGCTCAGAATCCCCGGCGGCTTGCAACTAATTTGGGCACAGGCAAGGTCACCCAGGTAGTTGTTTCACACGCTGCTAGAGGATGTACACTGTAGAGTCTGGTTTGGATTGCAGCAAGCGGGGGTAATTCGTAATAACGGAGCGCGATTGTAGCAAGCAGTCTGTACAGTACAATCTTCAATAGCAAGAGTTGGGCCACACTATTCTATGCGGGTTGCGCCGGTGGTTCAGTGCAGCGCGGCGGGTTAGCGGGCCGGTTTGGCGACAAAGCGGCTGAGTTGCAGGCCCAATTCATAGAGGAGGAAGAGCGGCACGGCCACCAGGCTCTGGTTCACCGGGTCGGGCGTGGGGGTGATAATAGCGGCGATGAGAAACGCGAGCAGAAAGGCATACTTGCGAAACTTCGCCAGGCGCTTGTAGCCGACGACGCCCAGACGGGCCAGCATAACGATCAGGACGGGCATCTCAAACGAGCAGCCAACCGCCAGGATAAAATTAGTGACAAAGCTAACGAACTTGGTCAGCGAAATTTGCTTCAGGATGCGCGGGTCGCCAAAGTTGAGCAAGAAGTTGAGCGCCGACGGCAGGATGATAAAGTAGCAGAAGAGCGCGCCGGTGATAAAGCACAAGGTCACAAACGGCAAACTGATCAGCAGCACCCGCTGTTCGCTCTTGCTCAGGCCGGGGGCTAGAAAGCGCAAGAGTTGGTAGACCAGCAGCGGCATCGCCAGCCCGATCCCCACGCTGAAGGCGACTTTGAAATAGGTGCCGAAGGTTTCGGTGGGGTCAATCGCCTGGATTGTGTGCGTACCGGCCAGGTTGAGCAGCAGGCCCATAAACTGGTCGATGAACAAAAAGGCCAGCACCGTGGTCACGGTCACGCCGATGGAGGCGCGCACCAGGCGGTCCCGCAATTCCATCAGGTGCGCTACCAGCGGCATTTGGCCGCCAGGGTGCATGACGGGCGAGGGACTGCGCCCGGCTTTCCAGGGGATAACACTCATCAGACGATTCCTCTCTCGGACGGGGGTAGCGGGCGAAAGCTACCGGCTGGCGTTGCCCACGGGGGGACTCGGCCCCGCACCGTGGGCAACACGCCCTTTTTTAGACGGTGGTGTCTTTCGGGGCCGGAGCGGACTTGTCTTCGGTCGCGCTGCGGAATTCGCGGATGCTCTTGCCGATAGCCGAGCCGACTTCGGGCAGCTTGCCCGCGCCGAAGATGACGATAACCATAACCATGATGAGCAAAAGCTCAGGGGCACCTAAGGATGGCATAGTGGGACTCCTTTTTATGAGTAGTGTATGAACAATGTCGGTTGGTCAGGCAGCGAAGCGGGTAGCCCGCTCAGGATGCTTGTTCGTGTTCGGGGTGAAGCGGCTCCGAGGGAACGGGCACCGCCGGGATAGCGTCGTTGCTGACCGGGGCTTCGGCCCGCAGCCGCATGTAGTCTTGCAGCGCGGTCACCCGTTCATCCAGTTCCTGGGTGGTCGGTCCCGCGCTCGGCGGGGCGGCGGGGGCCGCGAGCGGGTCAAAAGTCAGCACACTGCGTAAGCTGTCGGTCTGGGCCTTGAACTCGCTGACGGTGCGCCCCAAGGTGCGCCCGATCTCCGGCAGCTTTTGCGGCCCGATGACGATCAGCGCCAGCACGAGCAACAACATCAGTTCGCCGGGGCCGATGCCAAATAGATCCATCTTGTACCTCTCTTCAGGCCAGCGGCCCGACCCCTGGGGCAGACCGGATCGACCAGGCGATCCGGCCCGCCCCGGTGCGGGGCGAAAGTGCGTCGCTTACTTGCAGACGGTCACGCCCAACTGCTCGGCACCCAGCAGGCCCAACAACACTTCGGAGTCGGTCCCCTTGTACTCGGGGTGCCACTCCAGCCGCGTCCGCTGGAAGTACTGCTGCACGTAGTTCTTGCCGTCGGTCGGGTTCTTGCCCATGAACGCCTCGGTGATCGGGTAGCCAAACATCGGCAACCCGCCGTGACGCTGCCAGTAGGTCAGCAGCGGCCCGGCCACGGTGTGGCGGGTCTCGGCGAAGTAGATCATGGTCGCCGTGCTCGCCATCGCGGACACGTCCATGCGGGCCACATCCAGGCTCGGGGCCGGGTTCTCGTAGGTGTAGGCCTGGCCGCTGGCGGCGGGCGGGGCCGTGGCTGCAAGCAGCGGGGTCACGGCGGCGATCACCTGGGCATAGGTCAGCGGGCTGCCAAAGGCGGGAGCCGGTTCGGCATCGCCCATGACGGCACGCAGGGTCGAGGCGTGCTGCGCTTCCACGTTGTGGATGGCGGCGGCAGCCGCGAGCAGATCTTTGTTCTGCAAAAGCGGGGCCGCGCCCAGATACGCGCCAGCGCCGACTTCTTCCACCTGGGCGAAGAACTTGACCACTTCGTCCTGGTTGTTGAACTTGGGCAGGTTGTAGCTGGCTTGCGCTGCGACCGGCTTGCCGCCCAGCTTGTTGATCACGTCGGTCAGAGCGACGACGTGCGCGTGCTCGTGGTCGCCAAAGGTCTTGAAGTAATCAGCGACGCTGCCACTCAGCAGCCCACTACCATTGGCGGCGCGGTAGGCCGCATCTTCCAGGTGCTCCAGCGTCAGGGCAAACATCAGGATGTCCATGTCGCTGTTCAGCTGCGCCGCAGCGGCAGCCTTCACACCGACCTGCTGCCCCAGGGTGAGGCCCGGCACGCGCAAGAGCGCGGCGGCCCCGACCAGGGCACCGGACCCCACCAGGAACTGGCGACGCGAGATGCCGCGGCCCTCCTCTTCGGGCCGAATAGAGTTGCTCATCGAAAGTTCTCCTCTCATCAAACCGCGGGCGGATCACCCACGACTGTCATATCGTCACGGTCTTACTTAAAGAAGGGCGCAACCTTCTTCAGGACTTCATCGGGGGTGAACGCCGGGGTGAAGGCATCGGGCACCGGGGGGATGCCGAGCAGGAAGCGGATCAGCGCCGTGTGGCGGGCCTCAACCTGCATGATGCTGGCGGCGGCGGCCAGGATGTCTTTGTTCTGGATGTAGCCAGCTGCGCCCAGATACGCGCCCACGCCGGTCTGCTCGACCACGTTGAGCAGGTTCAACACATCCTCGCGGGTGTTGAGGGTGGGGAAGTTGTAGTTGCCCTTTTCGACCGGCGTGCCGCCCAGCTTGACAATCGTGTCATGCACAGCGACGACGTGCGCCTGTTCGTGCCCGGCGAAGAGGCTGATATACTGCTGGTCACGCCCCTGGAGCTTGCCGCCATCGCGGAGCGTCGCGTAGAGCGTCGCCTCGAAGTACTCCAGCGTCAGCGCATAGTTGAGGATCTCCAGGTCATTCTTGAACGGGGCATTCTGGGCGAAGACCAGGCCGCCGTTGCGGCTGGCCCCCAGCGTGGCGGCACTCAGCAGGCCCGCTCCACCCAGCGCAAACGCGCCCTTGGCGAAGCTGCGGCGGTCGAGGCCGGTGTTGTTCTCCATTTCCATCCGTGTAACTCCTCTCAAAGTATAGGTTTGTCAGTAGCAAGGTTCCTGGCAGTCAGATTAACTGCGTGATCTGTTGAGTTCGCTTGCTCTCTTAGTAAACCATTCACCCGCTAAATCGGATTGCATTGCTGACCGGAAAAGGGAGTATGTGCCTATAATGTTTTGTGGAACACGAACTGCCAAAGATGCTCATCCGCTGCTCCCCCCTAATCGGCCATACGGGCACATATAGCTAACCCTGTAGTAGGGCGAGCGGATTGCTGACGAAAATTTACCGCCAGTAAGCTATGGGAACAAGAAAGATTATGTACACTGGATATGTATGAAAATCACCCATCCCAGCCAGCATAGCTCTTGCACAGTCCGAGATCGTGGCGTAGGGGCG
>JBBSEL010000574.1:0-3908 GCA_038239755.1 Chloroflexia bacterium
CCGCCCCTACGCCAACAACAGGCGGTGCCCCCACATCACGACTTGGCAGCGGAGATACCGTCCGCCATAAAACGAGGGGACCGGAGATATACTCCCCGGTCCCCTCGTCACATCCGACGCTTTTCGCCCATTTCGTCGTTTCGCTTCGCCTATTTCGTCCCTTCGTGCTTTCGTGGTTCCAACAGCCCCTACCGCCCGCCCAGCGCCTGCCAGGCGGCGGCGGCTTCGGCGGCTTCGGCGGCGGTGGCCGGGCTGGTGCGGTAGCGCACCGTGTCATAGACCGTTGTGATCGTCTGCAAGGGAGCAGGGTCACCGGGTAGCACCCGTTCCAGCGCGGGCAACAATTCGTCGGCGGTCTGCGGGATGGGGCGCGGCACGCCCCGTGTCTCGGCCAGGTCCAGCAGTTGGCGGTAAATCTGGCGGATTTGCACCGTATAGCGATAGCGGGGGTCGCGGGCCAGGGCCAGCAGCGAGTCGGGCGGCGGCGCGGCCTTCCGCCCCCCGCGTAACCCGGCCAGCAGATCGGGCAGCATCCCCCAGTCCCACACCGACTCGCGCTCCTCCCCCGGCACAAGGGCGCGATGGCGGCGGCCCGGCGACCAGAAGAGCCACAAGAGGAACAGCGTCACCAGGACCAGCAGTCCGCCGATCACCGGCAGGAGCGGATCGAAGGTATTGATCCCGCCCGCCTGGCGGCTTTGCAACTCGCGCAGCCAGGCGGATTGGGTCGCCTGAGGGTTCTGCGGATTCATATTCTGGGTGAGGTTGTGGATCAAGTCGGTCAGCGGGGTCAGCAGCCAGAAGAGCAGTTCGACCAGCCAGGTAAAGACCGTCCACACCACCCAGCCGATGAAGCCCAGGACCACCAGCAACGGCTGGAACAGCACCGCGCCCAGGTCATGGGAAAAGACCGTCGCCAGGAGCGCCCCGACCAGCAGCAGCCCCCCCACCACCCCCAGCGACAGGAGCAGCCAGCGCGTGCTGAAGACCGGGCGGCTGCGGGTGCCTTCCATCTGGGCGCGGCGCAGGGCCAGGGCCAGCATCCCCACCAGGAAGAACCAGAAGATGGCCCGGTTGATCGGCCCTTCCATCTCGGCCCCGCCCGCGAAGACCCGCACCCCTCCGTAGAGGATCAGCACCAGCAGGGCGAACTCGAAGCGGCCCACAATATTCTGCGGGCGCGCCGGATCGGCATTGATCGCCCGGTTCCACAGGTAGCCGGTGAACAGGAGCAGCCCCAGCGCAGGCCAGGTCGGGTAGCGCAAGGCCAGCAGTGCGCTGACAAAGCTGCCGATCCAGTTCAGATCCCAGATCGGCACGCTGCTGTAGAACGCCGCCCAGACCACGAACAAGACCGAAACAACCGCCAGCCCGAACAGCGTCCCGTCCAACGCGCGGCCCGGCATGTTCTGGTATTCCAACAGGAAGGCCAGCAGGTGCCCGCCCACCGCCACCACCAGCAGCGGCCACAGGGGTAGGTAGGTGTGCGTGCCCGTGACCATGTTGAGGATGAGGTGCCCGATCACCACATCGAGCAACGTCGTCAGCAAGATCAACAGTTCGGTCTGGATGTTCACCCGGCCCGACAAGACCGCCGGGCGCGGGGACAGGCCATCCAGGGCATCGGCCAGACTTTGCATCGTCAACCCTCCTTCACCGCACCCAGCGGGATGGGCGGCGGGGCCGTCCAGGTCACCCCCGGCACCGGCGTGCCCAGGTCTACCGGCGGGGCCGCCGGGCGCGGCGGGGGTTTCGGCAGCGGCAGGTGATAGGTGATGATCCCCGGCAGCGGGGCGGTCGGCTTGGGGGTCAGCGCGCACAATACCACCTTGTGCCCCCGCTCTTTCAGCCGCAACAGGATCACTTCGAGAAATTCGGGCACGATGGGCGTCACCACCACAATCGTGCTACCCCACGGCAGGTGCCCGCTTTCCGACTGGACCAGCTCGTGGAACCCTTGCACCGGCAGGACCAGCAGCCGGGCCAGCGCCTCCAGAATCCGCACCAGTTGGTGCGGGCTGCGCCCAGGCTGGATACGGATCGCCTCGCCGCTCTCCAGCACCGCCGCGTTGGTATAGAGGCCGATGCTATAGCGTTGCTCGTCGGCAAAGCGAGCCAGCGACGCCGCCACGGTGATCGCCCATTCGGCCCGCGCCGGTTCGATCCCCTCCCAGTAGTAGAGGAAGGTTTCGATGTTCATGAAGATGGCGAGGGTCTGCGTAGTCGTCCGCTCGAACACGCGCACCTGCAACTCCTGGCGGCGGGCGGTGGCCTTCCAGTGGATGCGCTTGAAGGGGTCTTCGGGCCGGTAGTCGCGCACGCCTGCCGAGCGCACCGGGTCGTCCAGCAACGTGTTCTGGGCACGCGCATCGCCAAAGGGGTAGCGGGCGGGCAAACCCAGTTCGGGCAGCGGGACCATGCGCGGGTAGACGAACAGTTGGGTAGAGAGCGGGCGGTCCTCGTGCCGGGTGTAGAGACCAAAGAGGTCGCCCGACCGCAGGCTGACCGTGTCGAGCCGGTACAGCCCCCGGTGTTCGCTGCGGATCGGATAATGCCAGTTGACCCGCTCAAACCAGCGCAGCGACGTGGTATGCCCCAGCCCCACCTTGCCGATCCCGCTCAACATCTCCAGCTCATGGTCGGGGAATTCGAGATGCGCCGACAACTCCTCGTCGGTTTCGATCCACGACAGCGGCAGCAGCTTGCGGTTGACCAGCGTCACGGTCAATTCGGTCGTCTCGCCCCAGAAAATATGGTCCTCGCGGAGACGGTGCGTGTACGACACCCCCCGCAGGCAATAGCGTTGCCAGCCCCAGGCCACCACCAGGAGCAGGATCGCCAGCAACCCCACGCTGAGCAGGGTCAACTGCCGGGCGATGACGCCGATGATAAAGACGATGACGGCGATGGTGAAAAATCCGCGTGGGTTCATGCGTCGTGGCTCGTGGCTCGTGGTGCGTGGTCAGTAGTCAGTGGTCAGCGGTCGGTGGTTGGTGACACTCGATCATTGTATGGGTTGGCCGGACTCTTTGTCAAACCTCAAACCTCAAACCTCATACCTCATACCTCATACCTCATACCTCATACCTCGTCGCATTGACCCGCCCCCGGCGGTACGCTATAATCGGGCTGAACGTTATAGATCTGTAGAGACGACGCGACAGCGGAAGGTATCCTTTATGAGCGCGCTGCAACAGTTTGAAGATTTTGTGGAGCGGATGGTGGAAGGCTCCATCACCCGGCTGTTCCGCAGCCCGATCCAGCCGGTCGAGATCGAGCGGCGGCTGGTCCGCGTCATGGAAACCCAACCGACGATCAGCGCGGGCCGCACCTATGTGCCCAACCGCTACCGGGTGCAACTCCATCCCGAAGACTACAAAGCGGTCGAGCCGCAACGCACCCTGTGGGAACGCGAGATCACCGAGTTCATCATCGGCATCTGCCAGGAACGCAACTACACCCTGGTCAGCCGCCCGGTGGTGACCATCACCGACAGCACCGAAACGCCCCGGCGCGGCATCCACATCAGCGCCACCTTGCAAGCCACCGCCACCGAGGGGCTGGACGCGCTGGAACAAGGCCCGATCCAGCCGACCACGGCGATGCCCATCGTGCGACCGGGAACCGCGCCCGCGCCGGGCCGCTCCGGCGGCAGCGCCACCCCGCCGCCGCTCTGCCTCCAGGTGTTGAACAGCCACATGGCCGGGGCGGAACTACGCTTCACCCGCCCGCTGATCACCCTGGGCCGCGAACTGGACAACGACGTAGTGATCGAGGACAGCCGGGTCTCGCGCCACCACGCGCAACTGCTCTACCAGCACGGACGCTACATCCTGCGCGACCTGGGCAGCACCAACGGCACCTTCGTCAACGCCCAACCCATCGAGTCGATGATGCTGGCTTCCGGC
>JBBSEL010000575.1:0-3905 GCA_038239755.1 Chloroflexia bacterium
CGGAGTGCGGAATATAGCGCAATGAACACTCGCAACGCGCAACGCGCAACACACAACTGAGCATTATGGACGAACACAAGCGACTGGTTGAAGCGGGCTATGATCACATGGCCGAACAGTATCTCGCCGGGAAGGATGCGGACGACCCGGTGACGCTGGCCGCGCTGGAGGCGATGGTAGCGGAGTTGCCGGACGGGGCCTCGGTGCTCGACCTGGGATGCGGGGCGGGGGTGCCGGTGACACGCTGGCTGGCCGGGCGGTTCGCCGTCACGGGGGTGGACATTTCGGCGCGGCAACTGGAACTGGCGCGGATAGAGGTGCCGGGGGCGATGTTCATCAAGGCCGACATGGCCGCGCTGGATTTCCCGCCTGCCACGTTCGACGCGGTGGTGAGCTTCTACGCGATCATCCATGTGCCGCGGGAGGAGCAGCCCGCCCTGCTAGAGCAGATCCACCGCTGGCTGAAGCCGGGCGGCGCGTTCCTGGCCCTGTGGGCACGGAGCGATTGGGAGGGCACGGAGGCCGACTGGGAAGGCGGGGGCGCGCCGATGTGGTGGAGCCACTATGACCAGGAGGCGAACCTCGCCATGCTCCGGGCCGCCGGGTTCGCCATCGCCTCTGCCGATGTGCGCACCACCAGCGGCGAGACCTGGCTGTGGGTGCTGGCGCGACGGCAGGACTGAGGACTGAAGACTGAGAACCCGAAAACTAACCACCAACCACCAACCACTAACCACTAACCACTGAGGACCGAAGGACGATGATTAACGGGCTACGGGGAACCTTGCTAAGTCGAGGCGCGGATCATGCCATTGTGGATGTGCATGGGGTCTTCTACAAGGTGTTCATGCCGGGGACGGTGCTGGCCGACCTGGGGGGCGAGGGCGAGACGGTGACGGTCCTCACCCATCTCTACGTGCGCGAGGACGCGATGGCGCTCTACGGCACCACCACGCCCAAACAGATGGAGATGTTCGAGACGCTGATCAACGTCACGGGCGTGGGGCCGCGCCTGGCACTCGCCATCCTCGGCACTCTGCCGGTGGATACGCTGGAGAACGCGATCTCGGCGGGCGACCTGACCCTGCTGACCCGCGTGCCGGGGGTGGGCAAGAAGTTGGCCCAGCGGTTGGTGCTGGAGCTGAAGGGCAAGCTGGACCTGGCCGCCATCGGCATGGCCCCCGGCGGTGTGGCCCTATCCGGCCCGGCGGGCGAGGTGGTCGCCGCGCTGACCTCCCTCGGCTACACCACGTCGGAAATTACGGCGGTGCTGCCCAAGCTGCCGAAGGACCCCACGCTGGGCACCGAAGACCTGATCATGGCGGCGCTGCGCGAGATGGCGCATTAGGAATTTGGATTGGCGATTTTGGATTTTGGATATTGGTACGGAGGCGTAGGATGGCGGGTGGCGTGATGGTGGTGATGACGATGAGTGAGCCGGTGCTGGCCGAGGTGACCCGGCAGGCCGATCACCGCAAGGTGGGGCCGATCCTCGAAGACGACGCCCCCGGCGTGACGTTCCATTTCGGCCCGCGCCACCTGGCGACCCACCACGCCCGCCACCCCGAACGCCCCCACGGCTTCCGCGCCGTCCACAACACCGACAAGAACGAACTAAGCCTGCGCGCCGACGCCGACAACGACCTCCAGCACGGCTACCACACCCTGCTCGACCTCACCGCCTGGCTGATCGGGCACATGCCCCAGGCCGAACCGACCGAGGCACTGGTCTGGGTGGAAGGAGCCGCCGCCGCCCCCCTGAGCGTGGGCTACGCCGACTTCCGCTGGAACCCCGCCCGCCGCGCCTGGGAACTGATCGACGGCGACGACCCGACGTAAACCCCCAGCGTCCATTCCTGCTTGACATTCCGCCCCCCGCCTGCTAGACTCGCGGTATGAGCGAGCTATCCCCTGAACTCCGCAAGCGTCTATTGGCTGCGTTGGGCCGTATCCAGCTTCTCAACAAGCCTGAAGGACGCGACATCCTGTTACAGGACATCCCTGATCATCTCTGTGGCTTAGTCCAACGTGACTCCAGCAAGGTGTTAGACCTCACTGCCATCGTAACCACCGTCGCTAGTTTGGGGGAATTGGAGGATGGACGGCTGGCAATCGCCGTGCTCGTAGAGAATGCGCGAGCGTTGGTTGAAGGCACAGAAGTAGGCGACGAATTACAGGCTATTGCGGACGAGTTACCCAGCAGCCGCGAACACCTGGCGACGCTCCGCGCCGCCTACGCCGAGTACCTCCGCGCCACCTATGCGCTGAGCGACCTCCGTACCCTGATCCCTGAGGAACATTCGCGGCTGCATGGGTCGGGCGTGCTGATGCGCGACGTGTATGTGCCGCTCAATGCGAGCGTGAGGGAGCATCGGCGGGAGATACGCCTGGCAGAAGAACGGAAATTGGTACAGGATCAGCCAATCGGACCGATGGGCCGGGTCAGGCCGATAGGTGAGGTCAGGCCGATAGGTGAGGTCAGGCCGATAGGTGAGGTCAGGCTAGAGGAACAGCGATGGCCCAGCCGGGAGCACGTCGCGCTCAGTACCCTGGTGGCCGAGCAGCCGTTGGTCGTCATTCTGGGCGATCCCGGATCGGGCAAATCCACCTTCCTCAAGCAGCACGCGCTGACCCTGCTGGAACAGGAGGACGGGCCGCTGCCGATCCTGGTGTCGTTGGCAGCCTACGCACAGGAGTTGAAGGATCGGTCCACGCTGAGCCTGGAAGAGTTCGCGGTGCGCTTTTACACCGGGCGCGACGTGCCAGGGTTAGGGCCGCTGTTTGCCGGGGCGCGGAAAGACGGGCAGGCAGTCTATTTACTCGATGGGTTGGATGAGGTGTCCAGCGATCTACGCGGGCAGGTCAGCCAGATGGTGGAGGCGCTGGCCCGCAAACTTGGCGCGAATCGCCTGATCGCCACCAGTCGGATCACCGGCTACATTCCCCTGTCGCTAGAAACCTATAACGAGGCGACGATTGAGCCGCTGGACGACGACCAGCAGGCCGCGTTCGCCCGCAAGTGGTACACCGCCTTCTTTGTCCAGCGCGGCGGAGCGGGTCGCGGGGCGGAAAAGACCGCCGACGGGTTGCTGGCGATCATCCGCGATCCGCAACACCGCAGCGTGGCGAAACTGGCCGACAACCCGCTCACGCTGGCGATGTTGACCCTGCTCTACTTCGCCGGGAGTGCCGACCTGCCCCGCCAACGGGTGCGACTATATGGTCTGGTGATCCGCACCCTGATCGAAGGATGGAGCAAGGCGCGCAGCCTGGCCGGAATGCGGGTGGGTGGTAGCCATAGTGAATTGGAGGTGCTGAAACGGGTTGGCCCCCTGGCCTATTGGATGCACGAGCAGAAGCCGGAAGGGCTGGCGACCCGCCAGGAATTAGAGCAGCGCCTGGCACGCATCGAACGCGACCTTAATTATGGTCAGGACGACGATTATCTCCCCAAGGTTCAGCGCTTTCTCGATGAGTTAAGCAGAGATGTGGGGATTCTGTGGGAGAAAGGCTCTGGTCTGTGGGGCTTCACCCATCAGACATTCCAGGAGTATTTTGTCGCCCGTCACCTGACTCGCCAACGCAGCAAGATCTCTGCTGAAGTCGCTCGCCGCGCCCCCGACCCGCGCTGGACCGAGGTCATCTGCCTGGCCATCGCCTACATTGGGGCCGAGAGCGGTCGCACCGAGGACGCCACCGCTCTGGTTGAAGAGATGATCCTGAAGCGTGAAGATCCCTACGAGGTGTACCTGCACCGCAACCTGCTACTGGCCGGACGCATCATTGCTGACGAGCCGGGCGTGGAGCGGCAGGTATCCTTGGCGGCGGCCGCGCACCTGTTCCTCGTGCTGGTAACGAGCCAGGCTCCGACCCTGCGACAGAATGCGGGCGTGGTGCTGCGGGAG
>JBBSEL010000576.1:0-3904 GCA_038239755.1 Chloroflexia bacterium
CAGCAGCGGGAAGACGATCTCGATCCCCCCCGCCACCACATAGGAGACGACCAGCCCAAGATTCATCGTCGGCGCTCCTTACATCAGCGCATGAGGCGATCAGCCGTTTGCCGTTAGCCGCTCGTAGATCGCGGTGATCCGGGCGATCTTCGCGTCCCAGGTGTAGTCGCGCAGCACCGCCGCGTGGCCCGCCGCGCCCAGCCGCGCCCGCAAGGCCGGGTCGGCCAACAGCATGGCGATCCGGTCGGCCAGGGCCTCTACATCGCCAAACGGCACCAGATAGCCGGTCGTGCCCTCGCTGATCACGTCGGGCAGCCCCCCGGCAGCGGCCCCGATCACCGGCTTGTCATAGAGCCACGCTTCGAGATAGACGATGCCGAACGTTTCGACCCGCGACGGCATGGCGAACACGTCGCAGGCGGCGAAAGCGTCGTGCTTGTCCTCGTCGGAAATAAAGCCCAGGACGCGGCAATGATCGCGGTCGGCGGCGGGCACTCCGGCGAAATAGGTGGCGAAGTCGCGCAGCGTGGTCGAACCGGCCAGCACCAACGTCGCCGCCTGTCCCCGCGCCCACAACCGCCGCATCGCCTCGACCAGATGGACCATGCCCTTGTCGAAAGCCACCGCGCCGAGGGTGAAGACGATTGGGCCGGTGATGCCGTACTTGGCGCGGAACCGGGCGGCATTCCCCCCGCTGAACTCGCCGGGATTGACCCCCACGCCGACCTTCTCCAGCCGCGCCGAGGCCACACCCAACTCGACCAGCGCGGCCCGTTCCAGACCGGTTTGCACTATAACACAGGCTGCCGCTTTCAGCAAGGCCATCTGGTGGCGCATGGTGTAGTAGCGGCGCACGGCCCGGCTGCCCGGTTCGCCCAGGTGGGTGAACGGGGTGACCACGGCGGGGGTCTTGGTTCGGGAGGCGAATTGGAGGGTATTAAAGACCAGCGATTCGAGGGTGATGTTGGCGGCGTGGACGAGGTCAAAGGTGCCGGAGGGCAGGGCGCGCAGGGCGGCGGCCATATCGGGCACCCAGGGGCTGAAGCGTGCCCCGCCGCGCAATAGCGGGGTGATCGGCAGCGGCAGGTCGTTGGCCTCGGCCATCGCCCGGCGCAGCACCCGGTAGTAGATCGACGGCAGCGGCGGGCGGCGCACCGGGAAGCGGCGGATCGTCACCCCGTTGTGCGTCTCCTCCACCACCTCGACCCGGCGCTGGCCCCCTGCCCAGAAGTGTTCCAGGTCCCAGGCGTCGGTGGTCCACATCGTCACCGCATGTCCCGCCGCCACCAGCCGCTCCGATAGCTCCTGGAAATACAGTTCGGACCCGCCCTGGTAGGGCCAGTAGCGATGGTTGATGTGCAGTAGACGCATAACGAAGCAATGAGCAATGAGCGATGAGCGATGAGGGACAAGCGACGAGAGGCGAGACAGAGCTTGGAGTTAGTAAGGTTCTACTGACCCCTGACCCCTGACCCCTCCTCATCGCTCATCGCTCATCGCTCGTTACTGAATTGGGGGTGTGTCGGTCCAGACACCGGTGAACTTGTAGCTGGCGTGGACGGCGGCACGGAGTTGCGCCAGCGGGGTGTTCTTAGCGACGCCCTCCACCGTCATCTGGGCGATGCCGGTGCAGATATCACAGTTCATGCTGTGGTCGGTCCAGGTGATCGATCCATCGGCGGCGGTGTTCGAGATGAAGCAGTTCATCAGGCTCATGTGCGCGTGCTGGTACATGGCGCAACCGCAGTAGCAGGGGATGGCGCTGTAGGCGTCGGGATGATCCATTGCCCCCTGGTAGAGGGCTTGCACACCCGCGCTGGCGCTGGTCACGAAGCTCGGCAAGGTCCCCTTGGCGGTCGTCTCCGACTTCTCCACCGGGTCGGGCACGATCTTGTTGGGCGCGGGGGTGGTGGTGACGTGGACGCGGGCGGCCACGGCGCTGGTCGGGGTGGCGCTGCTGCCGCTACTGCTGCTGTCGCAGGCGCTGATCAAGAAGGCCAGCAGCAGGGGCAGGGCCAGCGCGGCCACCACCCGAAGTTGGCGGGTGCCGCGATCCAGCAGGGCGGTGTTCTCGCTGGTGGTCGGCTCATGGGCTGATACGTGGTTCATCCAAACGCTCCTCTAGGGTGGCAGGGGTCGGCACGGATTCCGCCCGCTGCGCTCGGCTTACTTATCGTACTGCAATCTCGATCTGGTCCCCGGCGACCCGCACCGTATAGGTTACCGCTGGGCAGGGCGGGGGTGCGGCGACCACCGCACCGGTTCGAACATCAAACTGGCCGCCGTGATAGGGGCAGGTGACCACCGCGCCCCACAAACTGCCTTCCGCCAGCGGTCCTTGCTGGTGGGTACACAGGCCACCGATGGCATAGAATGTCCCGCCCACATTGGCGAGCAGCACCGTTCTGCGGCCTACCTGCACCGCCTGCATCGTGCCGGGCGGGACATCCCCCGTGCGGGCCACCGCGACGAATGCCGCCGTCACAACGACTCCGCCTGCAACGGGTCGCCGCCCAACTCTTTGCCGTGGGTCAGCCAGGCCGGGGCCAGTTCGCCCACATCGCCGCCCAGCGCTGCGAACTCGTGGAGGGCGAAGCGGTCGGTCATCCCGGCCACGTAGTCGCAGATGATCCGGGGCATCGGGTCTTCGCCTTCGACCAGCCGCACCTGCACCGGCGGGGGCAACCGGGCCGGGTCGCGCATGAAGCTGTCGAACAGCCAGTGGATGACGACGGCGGCATCCTGCCCCATCCGCTCCACACGAGGATGCTCATAGAGGTAACGGCGCAAGAAACGCTTTAGCTCCGTGTGACGATGCGCCATCGGCGGGGTGAAGGTGACAATCCGCTCCGAGGCCGTCCGCACATCGGCCAGGGTTTCCAGGCCCAACCGCTCGATATTCGCCGCCGTGTGCGTGACCAGATCGTTGATCTGCGTGTCGATCACCCGCCGCACCAGTTGGTGGCGCAAGACGCTGGGCGGCAGCCCGTCGTGCCGGCCCTCCACCTCGGCAATCAACTCGGCCAGGAACGGCTCGCCGCGCAACTCGTCCCAGGTCAGCAGCCCGGCGCGCAACCCATCGTCCAGGTCATGGGCATTATAGGCCACCGCGTCGGCCAGGTCGCTCAATTGCCCCTCCAGGCTGGGCCAGCCGCTGGGGCGCAGGCGCAGCGCGTCGGGGGTCAACACCCCACCGTGGGTCGGATGCTTGAGCATCCCCTCGCGCACTTCCCAGGTCAGGTTCAGCCCCCGGAAGCCGGGATAGCGTTCCTCCAGCCACTCGACAATGCGCAGGCTTTGCGTGTTGTGCTCGAACCCGCCGTAAGGCTGCATCGCCGCGTTGAGCGCGGCCTCCCCGGCGTGCCCGAACGGGGGGTGGCCCAGGTCGTGGGCGAAACAGATCGCCTCGACCAGATCCTCGTTCAGTTGCAGCGCCCGCGCGATGGTCCGCGCGATCAGGGCCACCTCGATGGTGTGGGTCAGGCGCGTGCGGTAATAATCCCCCTCATGGTTGACGAACACCTGGGTCTTGTATTCCAACCGCCGCCAGGCCGTGGTGTGGGCGATGCGGTCCCGGTCGCGCTGGAATACCGAACGCAGCGGATGCTCGTCTTCGGGGAAATCGCGCCCGCGTGACAGGACGCTGGTCACGGCATAGGAGGCCAGGATGGCGGCCTCGCGCCGCTGGAGATCGGACAGTACCACGAGGAGTATTGTACCATAAAAGGGGGCCAGGGGTCAGGGGGGCGGTTAGGGTTTGTTCATTCTCTCTTCTCCCGCAGAGAGAGCGGGCGGGGAAGGGTGGATCTTCCCGACTCCCGCCCTGTGCACCGTAGCTAAGCTACTCCCGCCGCCCCTGGCGCAGCTTGAACACTTTGGCCGCGAGGTTGCCCGCGTCGTCCGC
>JBBSEL010000577.1:0-3897 GCA_038239755.1 Chloroflexia bacterium
AGCCAACATTCTCTGTTTAGCCCGCAGATGGCCCTGCGGTTGCAACCTCTTGTGGAACGCGGGCGGTAGCCGAGTGAACCGCTCACTCGGCTACCGCCCGTCCCTACCGATAGGAGTCCAACCTCCCTGATCGGTCTTAAGTCCCATGTCCCGTGCGCCTCACGCCGCGCATTTGTTAGGCACTGGCCCGCTTGCGCACCACCAGCTTCCGGCGCTGGGCCGGTTGATCGCATTCCAGGGCGAGATCTTCGCCGTAAAAGAGCCGGTGAGCCTGGTGGGCGAATTCTTCCAGGGTGGCCGCCTGGATCCGCATCAGCGCCACAACTTCGCGATCTGATAAATCAAACCCATCGTAAGCGGTGGGGCATCCTCCCAGGAGGGCATCTTTGCGCTGTCGATCAGTGACGGTGGTAACGAGCAACGTTTGTAAACCACGGACGGACATGAGTCATCTCCTCACTACGTGGGAGGTCCGGGATCGGGGATTGGCTGGGCCTCAGCCAATCCCGGCCCCGGAGGTGGTCCTGCGCCAGCTTCTCGGGTCGCTCCCGTCCACCGCCTGCGTGGCTGCGTCCCCAAGAAGACCATCGCTCCAACACCCACGGCTACAAGAATATCTCCCACGCTAAACGCCTGGGGGATCGGCCACACAAGGATCATTGTGTCGCTTAACAGACCAAACAGGGCCTGGCCTGGTGCGAGCAAAATATCTTTGCTCCCCAGGACCCGTTGTCCCAGCACCATGTGGGTGCGCGCCAGCCCCGACGCGGTGAGCACCGCCGCCGTGGTGGGCATAAAGCCACCGTTTGCCCCAATCGCGATCAAGTTCAGTAGGGCACCGACCCCGGCCAGGTTCAGGCCCGGCACTCGCCAGTTGGCGATCATAAAAATCAAGAGCAGGCTGTAGGAGGCCAGCAGGGCGATCCCCAGCGCCGGATGGGGTTCCAGAATCGGAAGCCGCACCAGCACCCATTGAATCCCAAAAGCGATCAATATCAACCAGGCCCAGCGTAATGGTAAACGCAGCAGAGCCTCTGGCCTGCCGCCGCAGATCACCCCTAAGAGAAATGCGGCGAGCGGCACCAGCATCAAAATCATCGCCAATCTCCGTCGATCTACTCGCGACGCTGCGCTGCTTACGGCATACTGAAACCGTCGGGGCCGATGGGGGCACCCGCGCCCGCAGCTAGCGCGCCGAGCATCAGCAGCAAATAAATAATGCGGGGATCGATCTTCGCAATACCGGTCTTGATCATCAGGCTTTTCATTGGATTACATGCTCCTCTTGGTTAGCTCGTTTGACGTTCTGCCTGGTTCCTTCTTCCCTACGCCGCCATTGTAGATCGGGAGCACTGACAAATCACTGACAAGCTTGGTGGGCGCACCGGGAGATGGCCCTCTTTTGATTCTTCTTTTCCCCAATCGGATGGCGGCGACGCGTATCTGTACAAACAGGATTGTAGCGTACCCGCACTGACAAAACACTGACAAACACGGACAAACCCCAAAGTGGGGGGAAATTGGCTGTTTGCGCAGCCGATTCCCCCCACTTTGGGGCCGGGTGGGTATAAACAGAGGAAGCCGCTGCACTTGCAGGGGCTTCCCTCGTTTCTTTTGCTTTTGTGGGGGCGGGGGCTAGGTGGCGCTGGGGCCGGGTGCCTCACCCTGTCCGGCGCAGGCCGGGCAGCGTACGTTATGGGCGGCGGGGGGGAGGGTATAGATCGCGCCACATTCAACGCAATGGCTGTGGACGGGGGTCAGGGTGGCGTCTAGGCCCATCGCGGTCGGGTGGGCCTCGGTCAGGTCGCAATCGACGATGCCCTGGGCACCCGGCAGGGCGCAATCGATTTTCAGGTGCAATTCGACATCGGGATGCTGCGCGGTGGTGAGGGCCACGGCGGCGCGTTCCACATGTAGCAGGAGGTTGTTGATCTGGGCGGCGGTATCCATGTGTGTACTCCTTCGGACGCAACGATGAGGCTTGCCGGTTTATTCTTCTTTCAAGTTTATTATCGCAGGGCCGGGTGAATATCCCGGTTGTCGCTGGTGAACAACGGGTGAATATTGGGGATGGGCTGCCTGGCTCTGGCGCAGGCCCTGGTGGACCAACCGGAGTTGCCGGGGATGCTGGCCGGGTTTGGGCTGGCCCCGCTGCTCGGCCTCGTGATTGCCTATCTGCTGACCCGTGCGGAATTGACCCGGCGCTAGGATCCCCATCGCCGTCTCGCCGCTTGGGAGTTGGGGCGATAAGAAAAGGCCGCTCCAGGCGATATCGCCAGGAGCGGCCGCTAGTAATGGGTGTGTGCGCTGGGTCCGCGTTATGAACCGGAGCTGTTGTTGGGGTCGTTGGACGCGGTAATATCGCCGGGCACATAGCCTAGCTCGCCGCGCTGGCGGTGGGACTCTTCCATCTGCTGGCGCTGCTGCTCGGCATCGCTGCGGTTGGCGTTGCGCTCGGCCTCTTGCTCGGCCATTTGCTGTTCGTATGCGTCGTGGCGCTGCTTGCGGCGGGCGGCCTGGTCGGTCCGCGCTTGGATGTCGGCCTGCTGGGCGTCTTCCAGGGCGCGCTGGCTACTGTCCATCGGCTGGCTTTGCTGGGCCTGCTGCTGCGCTTGTTGCTCGGCTTGTTGCTGGGCCGCTTCCATGGCGCGGCGGGTGGCCTCGGCCTGGCTGAGGGCATCACTGCCGGGCGCTGCCGGGGCGGTGCTGGTTCCACCCGTGTTATGGGGGGCGGTCGCGCTGCCTTGCGCCTGCGGATGCGCGGGGGGCTGGGCTTGATTGTGGTGGATCAAGTTATCGACGACCCCGCCGATAAGCCCACCGAGGGGTCCACCGAGCGCGCCACCAATCCCCTGGCCGGAATTAAACAGCCCGGCTTCCTGCGCCTGCGCCGTTTCGGGCGTGATGCTCGCGTCGTGAGCCGGGTCGGTTGCATCGCTGGGATTGGTCGAATGCACCTTCTTGATAATTTGATCGTCTGCCATGATGGTCACACTCCTATTCACAATTCACACTATACTTGCTACCGCTGGTGTTGTCACAGTGCAAGAGCAAGAGTTGTACCGCTGTAGAGGTTGCTAATGCCCGCCTGCTTCCAGCCGTTCTTTGGCTTTGCGCAGCATTTCGGCGATGTCGCCTTCGGTCTTGCGCTCCATGACCAGCTTGTCCAGCATCCGGCCAAAGACCGAGCCGGGCAGGCTGTATTCAACCTCGGTGGTCATCTCGGTGCCGTCGGCGTGGGGGGCCAGGGTGTGCTGGCCGCGCGCCTTGCCGCCGCCGGTCGATGTGCCGACAAAGACGAGCTTGCGCTCCGGATCGTGTTCCTGGATGCGCCAGGTGGTTTCCAGCGGTGCCCCGGCGACATGCATCTTCTCGGTCCAGGTGGTGCCGATGACCATCGCATCGGCGCTGGCCGCTTCGACGGCTTCGGCGGCCCATTCGGTCAGGCGCGAGGTGTGGGTGATGAAGTCCCAGACCTGCGCCACGGGGGCACGGATGACCACGGTTTTCACGAAATGGCCCATAAGCAGCCTCCTTGCTGGTAAGGGAAACGGATCAGGGTTCGGACCCTTCGGGTGACGGGAGTTCGGGGTCCGCCGGGGTGCCCCAGCGGCCAAAGACCCGGCGGTAGGCGTCGCGGCGGTCCCGGTCGCTGATGTGGGCATAGACCTGAGTGGTACTCAGGTCGGCATGGCCCAGCAATTCCTGCACCAAGCGCAGGTTCACGTCGTTCTCCACCAGGGTCGTGGCGAAGCCGTGGCGGAAGCTGTGCGGGGTGATCTTCTCGCCCAGCCCCAGTTGTTTGACAGAGCCCGCGATGATCCGCTCGACCGTCTTGGGCGAGATCGGCCCCAGCAGCGGCGATCGCTTGTCGTGCCCGCCGATGGCGGGGAGGTC
>JBBSEL010000578.1:0-3890 GCA_038239755.1 Chloroflexia bacterium
AAACACCGGGTCCATGCGGCTTGATACGCACGATACACGATCGACACAGAAAGGACGGATACGACGGATGACTTTACCTGTATCTCTCTGGCGCGGCACTGCCCTGGCGGTGATTCTGGCCGGGCTGCTGTTGGTCGGCGCCCCCGCGCCCGCGTCTGCGGCTAGTGATGGATCGCTGCTACTCCACACGACGGTGCACGGGAATGCGCTCCTCGCGCCGGCGTTCCAGGTGCCGAACCCGTTATGTGGCATCTTCAACCTGATCCGGCCCTGGTTGGGTGGGGCCGTGCTGCTCGGGCTGATTATCGGCGCGCTGGGCTATATGCTGCGCAGCATCATGCCCGAAGCCTCGATGCAACTGCAAAACGGCATGAAAGGCGTCGGCATCGGCCTGTTCATCACCGGCATCGCTCTGCAACCGACGGTGCTGGCCGGGATCGCCCAGGCTCTGGGGGCCACCGGCTTGACCTTTACCTGTTAGGGAAGCGGCTCCCTGTTTTACGTTGGAGGTCAGCAATGCGCCGACCTACCCGCCCGGAGGAACATGTCATGTACTACAAACAACTCAAAGACTTCCTCAAGCAATCCGAGCAAAAAGCCTTCTGGATCTTGACCTACGCCAACATCGCCGGGATCTTCGCGGGCTTCTTCGCCGCCCGCTACCTGGCCGAAGCGCTACCCGGGCTGCCGGCCCCCCTGCTGTTTCCGGTCGGGATTCTGCTCGGGGTGGCCTGTACCTGGCCGCGTGACGCCCGTCCCCTCTACAAATACGCCTGGTTCGCCCTGCGCTACGGCGGGCGGCGCGTGTTCGTGCCGAGCGCGCTGCACTTCACCGGAGCGGCGTACTATCGCGTCCCCATCACCACGAGCGTCCGCCCGCTGGAAATCGCGGGGGTCTTGACCTATCGCGGCGACGGTGGGGGCCGCCGATGATCGCCCCCGTCCTCACCCGGACGGCGACCGCCAGCAGGCGGGGGCCACAGGCCGCCGTGGCTGAGGTGCGCCCCTATGACCTGGGCATGTACGACGGTCCCGCCCTGAGTAGTGTGGCCGCCCGGGCGGCAGGCTTCTTTGCCGGGCGGGAGGAGCCGGTGCGGATGCTGGCCCTCACCGAACCGTTCAGCGCAGCGCCAGCGCTCCAGCACATTGAGCGCTTGCTGGGGGCCACGCCACCGGATGCGGGCTGGCAGCGCACCGGCCTGGCCGCCTACCGCACCTTCCTGGAGGGGTTGGTCGCTCAGGCCGACTTGCGCCGCACCCGCTACTTTCTGGTCGCCTGGCCGCGCCCGGAGATGCCCCCGGCGGCGATCTGGGGCGCGGCGGAGGACAGCTTTCTCACTCCTGTCCGCCCCCGCACCGGCGGCTTGCCGCCGTTCTATGCCCCGAGCGTGCCCTACCACGAAGAGTGGGATCATCTCGCCCCGCACGAGCGTGGTCAGCCGTACATGGCCGTCTGGACCGCCTGGGAGCTGCTGGGCACCTGGGACTTGCACGCGTTGCACCAGGTGCTGCGCATGGCCTTTCCGCTGGCGCTCTGTGTCCATGTCGAGACGTTGGGGCTGGACCAGGCGCGCTTCAAGCTCCAGAACAGCTATAACGCGCTCTACGCCCAACTGAGTGCCACCGGCACGTTCACCACCAAAGACGCGCGGTCAGAAGAAGCGTACCGCGACGTGCAGCGGGCCATGCAGGTGGTTGAGTATGGCGAGCGCTTCCATCTGGTGACGTTGGCCGTGCTGATCAAAGCACCGACGGTTGCCAAACTGCGCGAGCGCGGGGCCTACCTTAAGAACCAGCTCGCCGCGCGCTGCCGCTTGCGGCTCGAAATCGGCCAGCAGCAAGAAGCGCTCAAGCTCTTCACCCCCACGCCCCTGGCCCAGATCCGGCTCGACCACCGCCCCGCGCCGGTCCTCTCGCATGGGGCCGGGGTGATGATGCCGTTTGGTTTCCGCTCCCGCGCCGAGACCGACGGCATCCTCTGGGGCATCGACCGTTCGACCGGCAACCCGGTCTTCTATGACGGCTGGCAGCGAGCGGGCGGGGAGGGCTGGCAGCCGTTCCACCTGACCATCCTGGGCCGCTCTGGATCGGGTAAGACCTTCACCATCATTCTCCTCTTGCACCGCCTGGCCCTGACCGGCACGCAGGTCATCCTGATCGAGCCGCAGGGCCACTGCCGCCGCCTGGCCGAGTCGTTGGGGGCCGGGGCGAGCTACAACAAGATCGCTTTCGGCACGGCCAGTATCAATCTGCTGGACCGGGTGGAAGAGGTGTTAGCCGCGCAGATCACCCATGTCCACCGGCAGTTGGCCTTGCTCCTCTCCAGCGGCACCGGGGCGGCGGCCGCGAACTCCGACCTGGGGCGGCGGGTCTTCAACAACGCCGAACTGGCCGCCCTCACCAGCGCCCTGCACCGGATCTACGCTCCGTTCTGGAATGCCGCGGCCCCGCCCGCCGCGGCCTACCCGCTGCTGGAAGACCTCTGCTGTTACCTGCGAGAGACCGAGGTGGGAGCGGTGCTGGCTAAGGAGATCGCGGACCTGTACGTCTACAGCGACCTGGGGGCGACCTTCAACCGCCCGACCAATCTGGATCTCTCGTTGCGGGCCCGAGCCTGCTGCTTTGATGTCTCGGAGGTAGGCGAGACCTTCCGCCCCTGGTTTTATGCCCAGATCCTGGCCGTGCTGACCCGCCACATCCGCAACCGGCGGCGCGGCCACCCGCTTGTGCTGGCCGTGGATGAGTTCAAGTATCTGTCCGCCGATCCGATCCTCGCCAAAATGGTGGTGGACCTGATCAAGACGGCGCGGACCTTCGGCGCCGCGATCTGGACGGGGGACCAGAACCCGTCGAGCTACACCATGAACGAGCAGACCCAGCAGATCATCGCCAACACGCCGTTGGTCCTGATCGGCAAGCAGCAAACCAACGATGTCGCCCTCGACAAAGAACTCTTCCCGCGACTCACGGATGTGCATCTCACGCAGATCACCACCGGCCAGCGCGGGGACTTCGTGGCTATCTTTGACGAAGACTATTACCCGCTCAAGATCGAACCCAGCCCGCTCGAATATGCCTACTTTTCCGGCATGTGAGCGGCAGCGTGTGTTCGAGTTTGCAGGAGGATACTCCCATGGTCCGAGGCTTAAACAAGGTGTTGTTGATCGGCCATCTCGGCCAAGACCCGGAACTCAAGTACCTACCGAGTGGGGTAGCGGTCACGACGTTCTCGCTGGCCGTCAGTCGCAACTGGCGGACCCCCGACGGAGAGCAACGGGAAGAAACCGAGTGGTTCCGCTGCGTGGCCTGGCGGCAACTGGCCGAAACCGCCACCCAGTACCTGCGGAAAGGCCGCCAGGTCTATGTCGAGGGGCGGCTGCGCACCCGCCGCTGGCAGGATGAGACGGGGCAAGACCACAGTGTGACCGAAGTTGATCTGGACGAGCTACTGATGCTGGATGGCCGGGCCGGCCACTCACCGCTGGAGGGAGCAACGACCCCCGATGCGGAAGAGGGCGATGAGGATCTCCCGTTCTAGGAGGGCATGTATGCTGAGCTTGTTGAGCTTCCTGGGCGGGCGGCGCTCCCCGCCGGTGGCCGACGACCTGGACACCGCGCTGGCCGGGGCCCAAATCGGCCTGGAACGGCGGCGGCGGCAATGGTTGCTGTGGCTGGTGGAGGAGAAACGCGCCCCACTGCGGGCCCGCCAGACCGCCAATGCCGCGCCGTCCGTCCCCGCCGCGCCGCTCGCCGTGCCCCTGCAGGAGTCGGGTGATGGCTCGTAGGCGCTTCCTCGCGGCACTGATCGTGGCTGCGGGCAGTGGGGTTGTGGCGGGGCTGCTGTGCGGGCCGGAGGGGCTGCGGGTCGGGTTGCTGTGCCTGGCCTGCGG
>JBBSEL010000579.1:0-3882 GCA_038239755.1 Chloroflexia bacterium
CGGGGTCGATCTGTTCCTTGGCCTGTCCGAAACGCTGGGCCACCTCGATCTGCTGGAAGACCGGAGGCAGGTGACGGTGCAGGCCAGCGGGCGTGTGTGGCAGTACGCGGGGGTTAGTGGTTAGTGGTTAGTGGTTAGACGATGTGACCACTACGGGACCCACTGCGCCAGGCTGAAATGGTCGTCTTTTGCTTCCGGATTTCCAGGTAACAGGGCGATAGGGTTATGCAGAGCATTAGCTGACATACAACAGCAAAGGGAGAAACACACATA
This sequence comes from Chloroflexia bacterium, assembly GCA_038239755.1. GTDB lineage: Bacteria > Chloroflexota > Chloroflexia > QHBQ01 > JAICKM01 > JBBSAN01. The sequence goes on from JBBSEL010000579.1 coordinate 274, forward strand.
TGGAAACTGTCACGTCCAAAGATGGTACGAAGATCGCGTTCGATCAGTCCGGTGAGGGACCGGCACTCATTATCGTCACCGGGGCGATTCAATATCGAGCGTTTGATGAGGGAACGGCGCAACTGGAGGCCCTGCTCGCCCCGCAGTTCACGGTGATTCACTATGATCGCCGGGGGCGCGGCGACAGCGGCGATACGCTGCCTTTTGCCGTCCAGCGCGAGATTGAAGACATCGAAGCGCTCATCGATCACGCAGGGGGATCAGCGTTGGTCTACGGGATGTCCTCCGGTGCCGCCTTGGCGATGGAAGCGACCATCGCGCTCGGCCCCAAGATCGCCAAGCTGGCGATGTATGAAGCGCCGTATAACTCAGACGAATCGGTCCGGCACGGCTGGATCGAGTACAGAAAGCAGCTCACCGAGACACTGGCGGCAGGCCAACGCGGCGACGCGATAGTGCTCTTTATGCGCCTGGTGGGGATGCCCGCCGATCAGGCGCAGGGCATGAGCCAATCGCCCATCTGGCCCATGTTTGAAGCGGTCGCCCCCACGCTGGCCTACGACGCCGCCGCGCTGGGAGACGAGGCAGACGTGCCCGTCGAGCACGCCGCCCAGGTGACGGTGCCCACCCTCGTCATGGACGGCGGGGCGAGCTTCCCGTTTATGCGCGTCACCGCCACGGCGCTGGCCGAGGCCATGCCCCACGGCCAGCATCGCACACTGGAAGGACAAACGCACCAGGTCGACTCGGCAGCGCTGGCACCCGTGCTGCGGGAGTTCTTCTTGGACAGCCCTAGCGCCTGATTCCTGATCCCGGCCCCTGGAGATCGGGGCATAAAGCAGCGTACACCTGTAGGATAGGGCGCTGTCCATTGAGGGTGGGGTGTCCCCGGCGTCGGGAGTACCCTCCATCAATGGGCAGCGCCCTATGCTACAACAGGACCCGATCTTTATGTCCCGAGCGCGGGCCGCGCCATATCCTACAGCCCTACGCCCCTTTATGCCCGGATCTCAGCGAATCCCCGCTTGCCAGGAAGCCGCCCCTTCTCTATAATGAGCAGGGGCAATCGATCTTGCTACAGGCAATGACCTGCGCTGCCCCATTTGCGATTCGCACTCCGTAGTTGGCAGGGGGCGTTATGGACCCGCAGCAACCCGGCGAGGGCGAGCACCACGAGGAAGAACCGGTCAGCGGCTGGACGCTGGCCGGGGTGGTGGCCGGATTTTCGCCCAGCACGGTCCTCTCGCTGCTGAACTTGCAGCGGGTGCGGGGCGATTTCCGCCTGGAGAACCATAGCATTGTCGCCCATATCTATGTGGACGGCGGTGAGGTGGTGGATGCCGTGCTGGGCCGCGATCGGGGGGTGGCGGCCCTCTTCTATGCGTTGAGCTGGACCAGCGGGCGCTTCTTTTTCATCCCCGGCCCGGTGCCGCCGCGCACGATCCGGCTGTCGCTGCCGGTGATCCAGGTGCGGGCGGCCTTGTGGATGGACCGCTGGCGGCTGCTGGATCAGGTGTTCCCCACCATCTGGCACCGGGTGGGCCTGCACGAGCAGCCGCCAGGCGAGGTGACCATCCAGCCGCACCAGTGGCAGGTGCTGACCCGCATTGTGGCCGAGCCGGTCAGCATCGTGCGCCTGGCCGCCTTGCTCAACCAGGACGTGATGGCGATGGCCCGCATCGCGGCGGAACTGGTGAACATGGGCATGGCCGTCGTCTTCCCGCCCGACGAGGACGAGGCGGGCATGGGGGGGCCGCAGAGTGAGTAGGCGGTGGGCAGTGCGCAGTAGGCGGCGGATGGGGGATCAGGGTTGTGCAAAGGCGACAGCCCTGTCATTCTGAGTCGTTGAGCAAGTGTTAGGATCCCCCAGGCTGTCATCCGGAGCGCAGCGAAGGATCTTGTTGGGGGTCTATGTTCGTTCACGGAGATCGAAAGTTTTCCCCAACAATCAAGTCGCCCGAACAAGATCCTTCGCTGCGCTCCGGATGACAGGGTACCGTGCCCTAGCACCGCCGAACAGGGCAACCAACCCGGTAGGAACACCCGACAGTACCCCACATCACGACTTGGCAAGAGCCATGCTGTAGAAACAGCGAGGATGGATGGCGCAGTCCCTTCCTATTCCAACCATTGACGTTCCTGGCGAGCAGGCCCCCCCGGTCCTCGGCCCAGTGGCGCGGCCCGGCGTGCCCTGGTGGGTGCATGGGGGGGTGATCGTTGCCGTGGTGGGGATCACGGTCTATATCAGCGCGGGGATGTGGGGCTGGACCTATGATGATGCGTTCATCATCTACCGCTACGCCCGCAATTTCGCCGCCGGGCTGGGCATGGTCTACAACCCCGGTGAGCATTACCTGGGCACCAGTTCGGCGGGCTACACCCTGCTCCTGGCGGCGATGCGCCTGCTGGCACCGGGGACCGATTTCCTTGTGCTGGGCAGCGTGGTCAGCAGCGTGGGTCTGGCAGCAGGCGGGGTGCTGATGTGGCTGATCGGGGTGCAGGCGCGGACACCGCTGATCGGTGGGCTGGCCGCGCTGTTCACCGTCGCCAACCCGCTGCTGGTGCAGATGTGGGGCGGCGAGATGCACCTGCTGGTGCCGCTGGTGCTGGGGGCCGTCCTGGCCTACACGCGGGGGGCGGGGATCGCCACCGGCGTGCTGGTAGCCCTGGCGATCCTGACCCGGCAAGATAGCGTGGTCCTGGTCCCGCTGCTGGGGACGCATTACGTGTGGACCCGGCGACGGTTGCCGCCGGTCCCGATGCTGGCGGGCGGGCTGGTACCGGTGCTGGCGGGCGGGTTGGTCCTCCTGCCGTGGTTGCTCTATAGCTGGGCCTTTTTCGGCTCGCCCCTGCCCGGCACGCTAGAAGCCAAGATCGCGCAGGGTCAGGCCGGGTGGCCCTACTTCCTCAGCGGCGCGATCGACTGGCTCAGTAATACGGTCATCCCCAACCCCCTGGTGCAGCCGCTCCTCCAGCGGACCATGCTGGCGCTGCTGGCGGTAGGAGTGGTGGGGCTGGGGGTCACAGCGGTGCGCCGTCGCCCGGTCACCGCCTGGCTGCTGGTGCTAGGGTGGATCGTCTTGTTCTCGGCGGGCTATACTGCCTTGCGGGTCGCGTTCTACGGCTGGTATGCCATCCCGCTGGGGATCGGCTGGGCCGTCCTGCTTGCCTGGGGGCTGGGCAGCACGGCGCAGGTGGTCGCGGCGCTGGTCGGGCTGGGCTGGCGGCGGTGGCGGCGCACCCCCGGCCTACCGGACAATAGCCCACCGCGCCCGGATCGGGTGCTGGCAGGCGTGCGCCGGGTCGTGATGGCCGGGGTGTTGCTGCTGCTCGTCCCGCCCTTCGCCGCCCAGGTGCAAGATTTTGCCCGGATCCAGATCGTCTCCCACCGGGTCACCGACCTGTACCAACGGGCCGGGGAATGGATCGCCGCCCACGGAGGCGCGGCTACCTCGGTCGGCTATCTGGAGGTTGGAGAGATCGGGTATTATAGCCAGGCGCGGGTGATCGACTTGCTGGGGCTGGTCACACCGGGGGCGGCGGCGCATGTGGCCGCCCACGATTTCGAGTGGGCCGTGCAGCGCTACGGGCCGGAGTATTACCTGGCGA
>JBBSEL010000580.1:0-3882 GCA_038239755.1 Chloroflexia bacterium
CGCTGTTCATCCTGGGCGGGCAGGTGGTCTACACCCTGACCGGGCTGCTGTTGGTCCGTGCCTCGGCCCGCGTCTACCTGGCGCTGCTCTACGCCCCGTTCTATATCGTCTGGAAGCTGCTGCTCTGGGTCGGCCTCGCCGTGCAGAAAAAGCGGCGGCCCACCGAGTGGGTACGGACGGCGCGGTCGTCGGGGGTGGAGTAACTGCACTCGTTTGCTTCACGATCTAGTGAAGCGAGCGGAGTGCGATCCAACTTGTGTTTGTTACTAAGATGCTCCGGCATCTGCCTCATTGAGCCATTCGGGAATGTCACCTGTAAGAAAGAATTCTTGTGCGGCTTGGATAGCTTTGGTTCTGGGCAACGTTTCATCGCCGAGTCGTTCCAAAGGGATTCCGCAGGTACAGTAAAATAGTTCTACAGTTTGCGGGTCTCCTGAATACTCTGCATCTGGAGGAATAATACTGAATCCAGAGTATATAACGCAACCACGAGTAGGATTGATAAGAACCTGGAAATAAAGTCCCACATATTGCATGAGGGTGATGTTGCCGTATGGCTCATTCAGCAAGGGTTCCAGCAGGCTTATGAATTGTTTAAGATCTCCAACCTCAATGTCGTAAACCGCCTCGTTAATCCTAATCCTCAATCCTGGGTATCCACCGAAGTATATCCATAGCATGTAAGACAGAAAGGTTTTAAGAGAGAAAGATGCAGACGCTTCAGAGCCGCTGAAGCCATAGCTACCCAGATATGCGGTTCCTATGTAATAGAATTGATCATTCGGTTCCCTACGAACGAAGATATGGATCTGTTTTTGCTGGTGATTGGCATTACGGACCGCTGCTGGGAGCCAGGAAGATGGATCACCAGGAGTGTGATATCGCGGTTTCCAAATAAATTGGGAAGCGGTTGGGAAAAATGCATTACCACCTGGTTGGTCGCCTGTGGCTAAACATAGGATTGCATTCGATAGGACTACAAATTGCCCGTCACAGTATGTTCCCTCTACCTGATCAGGGCTAAACGCCGCAATAGCTTCTGCCTCGGAATAGCTCTCATGGATGGTTAGCATCAATCAACTCCTTCCTGAAACGCCGCAATCAACATTGTACAGAGGGTACGCCCCATTGTTTTGCAAATGAGCCGACGGAACCCTCGGTACAATAGCCGCTTGCGCGTTCCCGCTAAACCGTGTACAATAAACCGACTGCATTATGCGAGCATTCGAGATCTGGACGAAGGAGGAGTACACCCTGTGAATAAAACCCAGAAAGTGGCGCTGCGCAAGCATCGCGCCAAAGGGCGCAAAGATGAGGCCAAGCGCAAAGCGTTGCGCATGACCGCGCACGTCGCCGCCCGGTCGGTTGCGGCCCCCGCCGCGCCTGCCGCCCGCCCGGCGCGCTCGGCGACCACCGACAGCGGCAGCTAAAGCCGCCTGTACCCGGCATATTGGCAGAGGGCCGAGAGTCTCCCATGGGGATCTCCCGGCCCTCTGCCGTGCCTGCCCAGGCTGTGCTTAGCCTGCCGTGGCCGGGTCGGGCAGGGTGATCGTCTTTGCAGCAGGGTCGATGATCACCCGCCCGCCGTTGGGCAAGACCATCTGTGGGTCGGTGTGGCCGAAATCCAGGTCCATCACGATCGGCAGGTCGGGCCGCCCGAACTCCACCCCGATCACGTCGCGGATGCTCTTTTCCAGTTCGGCCTGTTGCTTGGCGGTGTAGGAGCGGGCGCGTCCGACCAGCATCCCGGTCAGGTGGTTGTAGATCCCCATCATCCCATAGGTCCGCAGCAGATAGCGCACCTGCGAGGGCGGCGGCACATCCTCCGACGTTTCCCAGTAGAAGACCGCACCGTTCCAGTACTCCGGGCCGGGCCACCAGGGGGTGCCGCGCAGGAAGTCGATCACCTCCAGGCAGCCGCCGATCAGGTGCCCCTCCGCCCGCGTCTCGCCGCCCAGCCAGCGCCAGCCGGGGTTGGGGGTCATGGTCCGCCGCTCGTCGGCCCGGCTCGCGTCCTCCCAGGGGATGCGCTGCTCGGTCCAGCCTTCGGATGGGGCCAGCGCGCCGGGCGGCTCGGTAGACATCAGCGTGCGCCGGATCCAGCTTTCGGTGTAGGGCAGGGTGCCGCCGTTTTCGGCGATGCCCGCCATCACCGAGGGGCCGTAGAAGGTCTGCACCCCGTTCAGCAGCGCGAAGGTATGGATCGCCGTGGTGTCGGAGAAGCCCAAGAACGCCTTGGGGTTGGCAGCGATGAGCGCGCCGTCGAGGTAGGGCAGGAGGCGGATCGAGTCCTCCCCGCCGATGGTGGCGATGATGCCGTCGATGCTGGGGTCGGCCCAGGCGGCGTGGAGGTCGTCGGCCCGCGCCTGTGGGTTGCGCCAGACCCAGTCGGCGTCGGCACGCATATGGGGCATTTCTACCACCTCGAAGCCGAAGCGGTCGCGCAGTTCGCGTGCGCCCATATCGTACCGCTGGGGGATGGTGCCCGGCCCGCCCCACGACGGGCTGACGGTTGCCACCCGGCTGCCGGGGGCCAACGGGCGCGGTTTTTTCAGGTCTAGCATTGGGCCTCCTGTAGCCGGGCAGCGATGGCTTGCAAGTCGGCCAGTGTCTCGCCCTTGATCGCGTCGTAGGCCGCGCCTACCTGGCGCATCACGTAGGAGGGGTGGTAGGTGAGGATGATCGCCATGCCATCCGGCCCTTCCAGCCATTGCCCGCGCTCTTTGGTCATCTTCACTTCGCGCCCCAGGATCGTCTTGGCCGCTGTCGCGCCCAGGCAGCAGAGGATCGTTGGGCGTAGGATCGCCATCTCGCCCGTGCGCCAGATCGCGCAGGAGCGGATCTCGTCCACGCGAGGGGCGCGGTTCGAGACAAAGCGACCTTCTTGCTTGGTCGGGCGGCACTTGACCGTGTTGCTGATCCAGATATCTTCGCGGCGGATACCTGCTTCGTCCAGCAGTTTGCTCAGCATTTTGCCCGCCCGGCCCTGGAACGGGCGGCCCGTTTTGTCTTCCTCCTCGCCCGGCGCTTCGCCAAAAACGATCAGCCGGGCGGTGGGCGAGCCTTCGCCAAAGACGACATGGGTGCGGGTCTGGCGCAGGTCGCAGCGCTGGCACCCTAGGGCCGGGGCGCGCAGGGCGAACAAGGCTTGCGCCGGGTCGCCGCTGGTATAGGCGGGACCGGCAGCGTCGGCGGGGGTCTGGGCGGCCAGGGAAATGGCGGGGTCGGCGGGCGTGCCGTTGCTGCTGGCCCGCAGCGATTCGATCAGGTCGGAGTCTACAGTCATGGGGGTATCTCCTTCTTTGCGGTGTAACGGGGCTGCTGCAAGAGATATGCCCCGGCGGAGGCGATAGACGGAAAGAAAAGAAGCCCCCACCAGAGTGGAGGCTTCCCGTAATCCTTTGCCCGGAGGGAAAACGTTAGTCAGGGACGAGGCAAAGGGCTAACGGCGAGGGGAGTTAGTCCAGCTTGCGGTCCACGTCGTTGGCGCGGTCCTGCACCCAGTTCCCGGCACGGTCGGCGGCGTTCTGCATGTCGTTGCCCGCATTGTCGGCGGTGCGTTGCGCGTCGTTGGCGCGGTTGTTCGCCCAATCCTGCGCGTCGCGGCCATAGTTGTGCTGCTGGCCTTCAAGGTCATCCTGGCGACCCGTCAAGGTGTCGCCGAGATTATCGGCCCCTTGCTCGACTTTGCCACCGAGGTCACGAGCGGCACCACGGATCTGCTGGCCCACGTCGCCACGGGCCGCGCCCTGTTGCTCTTCGGTTTGACCTTCTTGTTCGTTTTCGCGTCCACGTTCCCAGCTAGTCATCTTCGACCTCCTTATTGGTTGACTCCCGGATGGGAGTGCTACAATAGCTGCTGGTTTCGTACTACCGGGATAA
>JBBSEL010000581.1:0-3874 GCA_038239755.1 Chloroflexia bacterium
CCCGGCGCAGGCTACGTGGTGGAGCAGCACTCGACCGACGGGGGGGTTACCTGGTCCACCCGGCAGCAGATCGGGCAGGGCGGCACCGAGTACACCTATCCGGTGGTGGGTAGCGACGGCACGATCTATAACTTCATGATGCTGAACTGGGGAGCGAACCAAACGGGGACGATCCAACTGACCAAATCGACCAACGGCGGCGCGACCTGGTCCGCCGCGACCACCGTGACCACGGCTCAGCAACCGGCCAGCCCGATCCGGACGGGCGACCTTTTCCGCTTTTTCGCCATCCTCAGCGCGGCGGTGGACCCCAACACTGGGGCGCTCTACGTGGCCTGGACCGACAAGCGCAACTTCGCCACCAACGGCACCGATGTGGTCTACGTCAAGAGTGTCGACGGCGGCGGAAGCTGGGGAGCGGTCACCCGCTTGAGCCACGACCCGACCGGCACGAGTCTCGACCACATCACGCCGATGCTCACCGTGGGGGCCGACAGCACGCTCCATGCGTTCTGGCTGGACCGGCGGCTGGCGAACGGTCCCCCGAATGACCGCTATTTCGATAGCTGGTATAGCTCCAGCACCGACGGCGGCGCGACCTGGGACCCCGACACGCGGGTCAGCACCGGGTCGCAAGACCTGAACGCGGCCTTGCCCTGCTGCTCCGGCAATGCCCCGGCAGGCGACTACTGGGGGCTGGACACCGCGCTGGACAGCGTCTATGTCGCCTGGAACGACACGCGCGGTGGCGACCAGGATATCCTGGTGGCGAAGGGGCTGCTGAATCACAGCGCGGGCGGCACCCCCACGCCGACAGGCACACCCGGCACCCCTTCGGCCACCCCCACCGTGGGGCCGAGCAACACCCCAACCCTCACCCCGACCGGCACTCTCCCCACAGCCACGGCCACCGCCACCGTCGTGCCCGCCACGGCCACCAGCACGGCTCCGCCCCCGGCGACGGCGACGGCGACGCGCACCAGCACCCCCCCGGCGACGATCACCCCGCTGTGCGGAACGGGCTGGCAGGTGGCGCACCAGGGCACGAACTTCGGCACCGGGGATGTGGCCGTGATCGCGCCGAACGACATCTGGACGCTTGGCAACAATTCGCAGATTGATCACTGGAACGGCACCACCTGGAGCCAGGTCAGCTACCCGGCCCCGCCGTCCGGCCCCAGCTCCCTCTATGATCTGGCCGCTGCTGCGCCCAACGATGTCTGGGCGGTGGGCTACTATGGCGGTGGGAGCTTCTCGTATCCGTGGGTGCTGCATTGGGATGGCACGGTCTGGACCCGGATCTGCTGCAACGCCAGCGCGGCGGGCGCGGCTCCGGCGGGTGGGATCGGCACCCTCGATGAGCTATTCGCTGTTGCTGCGTTGGGCAATGGCACGGCCCGCGTCGTCGGTGAGCGCGTCACCGACATCAATCCGGTCGCGCCAATCCGGGGTGACTGCACATTGGCGGGTTGTGGGATCGGGACGTTCGGCCAGGGTGCCTACGCTGCGATTTCTGCGGACGGCGTCTGGATCGGGGGGGTAAGCAGTGACAACCAGACAAGCGTGATCTCTGGGCCGTACACCGGCTCCCTGCCCAACATCGGTGCGATTCGAGATATCGCCGTGGTTGCTCCCAATACCGTTTGGGCAGTCGGCGCGAACGGAATCATCCGCTGGAACGGCACTGCTTGGGCGGTCGTCGCGGCCCCCACCAGTGGCGGCTGGCTCAGTGTGGATGGTGTAGCCGCCAACGATGTGTGGGCTTCTAACGCCGCTCGTACGCTCTATCATTGGGACGGCACCGGCTGGACGGCGGCCTTGCTGCCCGGTATCACCGTCTGGGGAATTGATATGACAGGGCCGGGCGCAGGTTGGGCCTGGGGCGCGAACGGAACCACGCCGGTCATCCTGCGCTACTACGCCACGCAGACGTTCGAGGATGTGCCGATTGGCAGCACCTTCCACCCCTACATCGAGTGGATGGCTTGCCGGGGCTATATCAGCGGGTATCCGTGCGGGGGTGCAGGGGAGCCGTGCGTGGGCCCCGGCAACCGCCCCTACTTCCGGCCCGGCAACAGCGTGACGCGGGGGCAACTGCTCAAGATGGTGGTCAACGCCGCCGCCTGGGCCACCGTCACCCCGACGACAGCGACGTTTGAGGATGTTCCGTCCGGCAGCACGTTCTATAGCTACACCGAGACCGGGTTCAGCCACGGGGTGATCGGCGGCTACCCCTGCGGCGGGCCGTTTGAGCCGTGCATCGCGCCGGGCAACCGGCCCTACTTCCGCCCGAACAACCCGGTGACGCGGGGCCAGATCAGCAAGGTCGTCGCCCTGGCGCGCAGCTATCCGCTGCCCACCCCAACAACCGCCACCTTCGAGGACGTGCCGCCGGGCAGCACTTTCTTCTCGTATGTCGAAGCGGTGGTGGCGCAAGGGATCGTGGTCGGCTACCCCTGCGGGACGAACCCGAACGAACCGTGCGTGGCCCCCGGTAACCGTCCCTACTTCCGCCCCAATGCCAACGCTACGCGTGGGCAGGTTTCCAAGATCGTCACGATTGCTTACGGCGGCCCATGACGCAGCAATGAGCAATGAGCGATGCGGATTTAACATCCCTCATTGCTCATCGCTCATCACTCGTCTCTCACATACGCATGACGACGCGGCGGAAGGACTCGCCGTAGGGCACGCCGCCCAGCGCGCCGGTTTCGGCGGCGCGGGCGCGGACCCGCTCGGCCATCGCGTCGGCTTCCCCGATCTGGGTGACGTGGTGGCGCAGGGCGGCGATCTTCGCTTCGATAGTGGTGCTAATGTCCACGACCCCGGTAGGCGAGTCGCTGCCAAAGAGGTAGATCTCCTTGACCTTGTGCGGCTCCAGGCCCTCGTCCACGATATGGCTGTTGAACTGCAACGGATCGCGGGCGGTGGGGTAGATCGCGTCTACGGTGGCGAAGCCGACGGCGCGGTGGTCGGGGTGGTTGATGAAAGCGTTGTTGTAGAAGACCGTTGTCGGGTCGTGGACCAGCACGGCGTAGGGCTTCCAGCGGCGCAGTTCGCGGGTGATCGCCCCCCGCAGCTCCATGTTGGGCATCAACTCGCCGTCGCGGAAGTGGAGAAAGACCACGTCCTTCACCCCCGACTCGGCGGCGGCGGCGATCTGTTCGGCCTCGCGCAAGGCGATCAGCCGCTCGTGGGTCATGGTGTGGTCGGGCGTGCCCTTGTCGCCGCTGGTGACGACGACATAGACGACGCGCAGCCCGGCGGCGATCCACAGCGCCGACGTGCCCGCCGAAGAGAAGTCGGGGTCGTCGGGGTGCGCGCCGATAACCAGCACGGTGCGCTGTTCGGTGGTGCCATCCTCGCCGGGATTGGCCAGGGGCGGATTGAGCGTCGGGAGCAGGGGCGCCGGAGCGTCCGGCGTGGGCGTATTCGGTGGATTACGGTCGGTCATACGGTTGGTGTACCTCTATTACGTCAAGATGGGTGGGCCGGTTTATAGATTTCGTTGCAAGGGCCGTGCCGCGCCCCTGCATCTACGGGCGGGCGATGCGGGTCAGGGTGGCGATCAGGCGGTCTACTTCGTCCAGGGTGTTGTAGTGGACGGCCCCGATACGCACCGCGCCGCCGTGGCCCTCCAATCCTAGCTTCTCCATCACATCGAGCGCGTAATAATTGCCCGTCCAGGCGAAGATGCCCGCCGCGCCCAATGCCTCGCCCACCGCCTCAGTCGGCACCCCATCGAGGGTGATGGCATAGGTGGGTACCCGTTCGTGGAGACGGGCCGGGTCGCTGATCCCGTAGATGCGCAGGCCCGGTACGGTGCCCGGCCTCCGTATCTACGGCATCAGCGACCTGGCCCGCCTCCACGAAC
>JBBSEL010000582.1:0-3871 GCA_038239755.1 Chloroflexia bacterium
GCGCAGCCGCGACCAACTCAAGCTAGAAATGCAGGCCCATCTACGCAGCGGCCTGACCGTGCTGGCGACCGAGGATCTGGTCGTCGGCTATCATTTGCCGGGAACCGGGAGCAAGGGGCCGGGGTCGGTCTCAACCAACGGCGCATCACCTAACGGAGCGTCACCGAACGGCACGAAACCGGGCGGCGGCGAGGATCTGGTGCTGGTGCGCTGCCCCGACCTGGAGATCGAGCGGGGGGAGCGGGTGGCGCTAGTGGGGCCGAACGGGTCGGGCAAAACGACGCTGCTCAAGACTGTGACCGGCGAACTCCCCCCCCTGCACGGCGAGGCCGAACTGGGCCACAACGTCAGCATCGCCTATTATGCCCAGGCGCATGAAGGGCTGGACCCCACCCGGTCGGTCCTCGATGAAATCTTGCGCACGCGGCCCATGTCGGAGGAGCAGGCCCGCACCCTGTTGGGCCGCTTCCTCTTTTCTGGCGATGATGTGTTCAAGAAGATCGGCGACCTGAGCGGCGGCGAACGGAGCCGTGTGGCGCTGGCGAAACTGACCCTGGCCGATGCCAATTTCCTCCTGCTGGACGAGCCGACCAACCACCTTGACCTGGGGGCACGCGAGGCGCTGGAAGATGTGCTGACCGATTATCGCGGCACGCTCCTGTTTGTCTCCCATGACCGCGCTTTTATTGACGCGCTGGCGACGCAGGTCTGGGTGCTGGACCTGGGCCGGATGGAGTCGTTCGACGGCAACTACACCGATTACCAGGAAGAACTGGCCCGCCGCCGCCGGGAGCAACCGGGTACCGACTCCGGCACCCGCAAGGCGGCCCCGGCCCCCGGCGCACCGGGGACGAACGGGCACCTGCCCCCCAACCAGGCCAGCCGCCAGGCCCAGCGGGCACGCGAAGAAGCCGAGCGGGCCGCAGCCAAAGCCCGCGCCGCCGCCCAGCGCCAGGTCACGCAAATGGAAGCCGCCATTGCCCAACTGGAAGACCAACTGAACCTGCTGACCGCCGAATTGGAAGCCGCCAGCGCCGCCCAGGATATCGCCCTGGTGACCGACGTGGGCCGCGAATACCAGCAACTGGCCGATGAACTCACCCGCAAATACGCCGAATGGGAAACCCTGGCCGCCACGGCGCAGTTGTGAGTGGCGAGTGCTGAGGACCGAGGACTGAGGACTCATGGACGTAGGGATAAGGTGAATAATGTCTGATCAAAACTATTCCTCAGTCCTCAGTCCTCAGTCCTCAGTCCTGGTTGTCGGCTTGACCGGCAATATCGCTTGTGGCAAGAGTACGGTGTTGGCGCGGCTGGCGGGGATGGGGGCAGGGGTGATCGATGCCGACCGGGTGTCGCGGGCGGTGCAACGGCGCGGGCAGCCGGGGTTTGACGCTACCGTGGCGCTGTTCGGGGCAGAGGTGGTCGGGCCGGATGGGGAGTTGGACCGGCGAGCCATCGGCAACCGGGTGTTTGCCGACCCGGTGGCGCTGGCCCGGCTGGAAGCGGCGATCCATCCCCTGGTGCGGGCCGCCATCGCCCACCAATTGACGACGATGCCCCAGCCGGTCATCGTGCTGGACGCGATCAAGCTGCTGGAAAGCCCGCTGGTCGCCTATTGCCGCGAGATCTGGGTGGTCACCTGCCCGCCGGAGCAGCAAGTCGCCCGGCTAGTAGCGAACCGGGGGCTGACCGAGGCCGAAGCGTGGCTGCGGGTGCAGGCCCAACCGCCCCAGGCCGAGAAAGTGGCGCGGGCCACGGTGGTCCTCGACAATTCCGGGTCGTTAGAACAGACGATGCAGCAAGTAGACGCCGCCTGGGCGCGGCTCGTCGCCACCTATGAGGTAGCCTTATGACCGAGCCTGCGCCCTATGCGGCATCCGCCTACTGGGATGCTCAGTACCAGCGCGGCACGACCGGCTGGGATATTGGCGTTCCGGCCCCCGCGTTCGTGGACCTGCTGGCCGGACCGACCGCGCCCCCACCGGGCCGCCTGATCGTGCCGGGGTGCGGGCGCGGGCATGATGCGCTCTTGTTCGCCAGGGCCGGATTCGATGTGTTGGGGGTGGATTTCGCCCCGCTGGCGGTGGCCGAGGCGGGCGCGGCGGCGGCGCAGGCCGGGGTGCCTGCCCGCTTTGCCCTGGCCGATCTGTTCGATCTGCCCGCTGCGTGGGACCATACCTTCGACTATGTGGTGGAGCATACCTGCCTGTCCGCCTTCGCGCCGGATCGCCGCCCCGCCTATTTGGCCGCGATCACCCGCCTGCTGGTCCCCGGTGGGCGCTATATCGCGCTCTTCTTCACCCACGGGCAGCCCGGTGGCCCCCCGTTCGGCATCACCCATGACGAGATCACGACCCTTTTCACCCCCCAGTTTTACACCCTTCACCTGGATCCCGCCCCGCGCTCGGTTTCGCAGCGACAGGGGCGCGAGACGTTCGCCCTGATGCACCTGCGGGCAGCGGATGGGCTTTAGCGATCGTCTGGTCCGCCCCCTGGCCGCCCGGTTGGGGCTGGAGGGGACGCTGGCCGACTTGGTGGCGCTGGCGGCGCAGGGACAACGGGCCGAGGTGCCGCTCCCGCCCGAACTGGTGCCGGGCCTCGTGCGCGGCGGCGTGCGCGGGCTGCTCAATGCTGCCGTGGTGCCGCTGCTGGCCGGGTGGGAGTTGCCTTACTGGCTGCGCCGCCAGCTTGATCCTGCCGATCCAGGCTACCATGTGCCCGGCCCGTCGCACCTGCTGGTCAACTCTAGTTACCGCAACTGGACGGCGGTGGGGCCGCGCGGCGGGCAGCACGAGGGCATTGTCGATCCCTGCGGTCTGGTCACCCCCCGGCGCGACGGCCCCTCTCTCGATTGCTGGGTCCAACCTGCGGGCGGCCCCCTCCTGACCGCCGCCGCCCAACCCGCCCACGAACGCCGCCAGCGCCTGCAAGACCGCTTGCCCGTCGTCGCCAGCGCCTTTGAGGCCCATGCCTTGCGCCTTTCGACCGAGGTCTGGGGCTTTCGCTGGCGCGACTTGCACCCCCAGATAAGCGATGCCGAGGACGGAGAATGGTTGGCGCTCCAGGCGGTGGTGTTCAACACGTCCGAGGAGCCGTTGCGCGGGCGCTTCTATTTCGCCCTGCGGCCCTTCCACCCCGAAGGCATCGCCCCGATCACCGACCTCGCCTATATCGATCAGGCGTTTGTGGTCAATGGTCACCTCGGCGCGGTTTTCCTGCCCGCGCCGACTGCCTGGGATGTGGCCGACGGACAGGATGGCGATCTGGCCCGCCACCTGCCCCGCCTGGCCGGGCGGCGCAAGGCACACCATGCCGCAGGCCTCGTCCACGGTATCGCTGCCTATGACTTCGTTATTGCCCCCTGGGAAGAGGCGGAGTTCCTGGCTTTCTGCCCGTTGGCTGCGCTGGGGTTGGGGATCAGAGGTCAGAGCTTGTCCGAGATAAGCAAACTCAGTCCTCAGTCCTCAGTCCTCAGTCCTCAGCCTCCCCCAACCCCCACGTCCTACGCCTTGCTGAAGGGCCGGGTCACCCGCGACTGGAAAGCGCGGCTGGGGGCAGGGATGCAACTACGCCTGCCCGACTCGCGGCTGGAGGAGTCGTGGGAGGCGAGCAAGGTCCACCTGCTGGTGCTGCATGACGGCGACCGGATCACGCCCGGCCCGGCGACCTACCACGACTTCTGGCTGCGCGATGCCGCCTACATGCTTCATGCCCTCGCGGCCACCGGGTATGCGGCGGAAGCGCGGCAAGTATTAGCGACATATCCCTCAAGACAATATCGGGACGGGGCGTTCCACGGGCCGAGCGGCGAATGGGATGCCACCGGGCAGGCGATCTGGACGGTGGGGGCGGTACATGAGCTGGCTCC
>JBBSEL010000583.1:0-3868 GCA_038239755.1 Chloroflexia bacterium
ATGAACCCATCCTCTAGTGCCCATCCATTCCAAAATCTAAAATCCAAAATCCAAAATCCATCCGCCCTTACTCGAACAAGGGCCGAAAGGTTAACGTATACCGCGCCGGGCGGGTGCGTGTGCCGATAGGCCGGGCGGGCACCCCGCCGACCACGGTATAGGGGGCCACGTCCTTCGTCACCACCGCGCCCGCCGCCACCACGGCACCCTCACCAATCGTCACCCCTGGCATGATCATTGCCCGCAGGCCGATCCAGGCGTAATCCCCGATCCGCACGCCCTCGGTTTCGGTCGGGAAATCCGGTTCGTTCATCCGGTGCTGCGTGGTCAGGATCGTCACGTAGGGCGAGATGCTGGCGTTGCGCCCGATCTGGATCGGCCCTCGCGCATCCAGGCAGCACCCGCGGTTGATGATCGCGTGCGAACCGACGGTCACGCCATCGCGTCGCACCTGCGAGGGGCTGAAAAACCAGACATACTGCCCCATGCACACGCTGGCCCCCGGCGCGATCTGCATCCCCAGCACCCGCCGGTACCAGGCATGGCGCACCGTATAGAACGGGATCGCGCTGATGATGTGATTAGTGAGATAGGCCAGGAGCGAAATAAGGACCAGCTTCAACAAAGACCTCGTCTATAGTCACCACAGAGATCTCCGTGTTCTCCGTGCCTCCGTGGTGATCCTTTATCCTCTTCGCAGGGCGCGGCGCAAGAGCCGCACCTCCTCGGGGCCGATCACCCGCATTAGCCAGGCCAGCCCGCCGTAGACCAGCCCGCCCAGCACCGCGCAGACGGCCAGGATCAGCCCGGCCCCCAGTTTGCTCGTGCTGCCTTCCGGCGCGAGGGCTTGCAACTGGGGCAGCACCAGCCAGATCACCGCGCCCATGCCTGCCGCCGCCAGCCCGATCTTCCCGGCCATCCGCGCATTGCTCAGGCCCAGTACCCCACGCGGGATCAACACGATGTAGAAGCAAAAAATCAGGACTTCGGTGAACAACGTCACCCCCGCCGCGCCGATGGCCCCGTTGTGCAGGTTCTGGTGGGTGAGTGGGATCAGCCACCAGTTCAGCAGCGGGTTGATCAGCGCCGCCAGCACAGCCACGCTGCCCCAGGCCCGTTGTTTGTCTGCCGAAATCAGGATCGTCGCCAGGATCATGTCGGCATAGAGCGGCAGGAGGCTCAACCCCAGGATGCGCAGCGGCAAGACCGCCCCGGCATAGTCGGTGGCCCCGGCGATCAGGTCGATGATCTGCGGGGCCAGCAAGAACACCCCCACGCTGATTGGCAGCGCGGCCAGCAAGATCAGGTCGAAGCTGCGCCGGGCGGTGGTCTGCATCGCATTGGTCGAGTGGACAAAGGTGCGGGCCAGCACCGGCATGACCGCCGTCTGGAAGATGTAGGGGACGAAGCTCAGCGTTTCGTACATGCGCACCGCCGCGCCGAACTGGCCGTTGGTGGCCGGGTCGGTCAGGGCTTCCAGTTGCAGGGCGCTGTTACGCTGGTAGATCACCCCGAAGGAGGCCCAGAGGAAGAACGGTGCCCCGCCGAGCAGCAAGGCCCACATCAGCCGGAGGTCGAACCGGGGGCGAACCGGCCAGTGCCGCCAGGCCATACCGCCGACCAGCGTCAGGTTCGCCAGCGCCCCCAGCAGCATCACCCCCGACACCGCCAGCAGCCCGTAGCCCAGCATGAGCAGGATCACGCTCAAGACGGTGACGGTGATTTTCTCGGCAATCGTGCCCAGCGCGGGCCAGAGCATATTCTCGTGGCCCTGGAACGCCGCCGCCGTCGCCTGGGTAAACGCGGCCACGGCTATCGAGCCGCCGACCAGCGCCAGGGCCAGCAGCATGTCCTGGTCATAGCCCAGCGCGACGGCCACCCCCAGGATCGCCAGGTAGACCAGCGCGGTACTGAGCAACCGCAGGCCGTAGGCCGTGCCGAGCAGCACCAGCGTGCGGGCATGTTCGCGGGCCACCTGCTTGGTCAGGTAGGTGCTGACCCCGGCGTCCATGAACACGGCCCCGATCCAGGCCAGCGATTGCACGGTGAACAGCTTGCCGTAGCTCGTCTTGCCCAGCAGGTGGAGCAGGGCCACCGTCCAGATGAAGGTCATGCTGAAGGTGATCAGTTGCGAGACGAGCATGATCAGCGTGTTGCGGGCCACGCTGCGCACCGCCCCATCGGGGGCCACGCTCCCATCGGCGAGCACCGCGTCCGCCTGCCCGGCACGGGCCAATAGCTCCGCCGCCTGCGCCTCTTCGAGGACCAGGGCCGGGTAGGCTCCCCCTGGATTGACGATGTCAATCGGCGGGTCGTTGCGTTCGCTGCTCTCCGGGAGCACTTTCATGAGCGATCCTTGTGCGGTAAGTTGAGCGTTCTATATAACGCTAAGGCCGCCCGGAGGGGACGCGCAACTCCCTACAGTTTTGCAAGAGGTTGCGCTATACATGCCAACGCGCACACAACGAGACGTGGCGTCCCTATTGTGTGCGCGTTGCACACCAGATACAACAGGTGCGGAAGAAGCAGATTACATCCCCAGCAGCACGTTGGCCGGGATCGGGATGGTCTTGCGGCCCTTGGCGCGGGCTTTGTCGGCGATGACCGCCATGCGCGCCTGCCAGTCCAGGTACTTGTTCAGCTTATCCAGCGCCTGCTGCGCCTCCGGAAAGGTGGGGTGGAGGTTGCGCAGGTCCCAGTAGTCGGCCAGCACCTTGATCACCTGGCGGTAGAACTCGGCGATACCGTAGTTCGTATGCTCGGCGATGACGTAGGTCCGCTCTTTGAAGTGCGGCATGAGGTAGCCCGGCATGGCAAAGTTGACCATCACATCGGCCAGCGGCCAGATGTAGTTGGGGTTCAATTCCAGGTGGGCCTTGACCGCGTCGCGGTAGAAGACATAGTGAAGCGTCTCATCCTTCGCCAGGGTGCGGAGGATCAAGGCGAGCTGCTTGTCTTCTTTCTCCGCCGCCTCGGCCACACGGATGTAGAACGCCTGGGTCGCCAGCTCTTGAATGCTGGTGTAGGCCATGCCCTCGAAGGCCGACGCCTGGCCCGGTGTCCAGCCATTGCGGACCACCGTCTTGCGCAGGCGGTGGAGCCGGTTCGGGTCGGTGTTGCGGGTCACCAGCAGGTAGGTCTCCAGCACGTTCGCGTGCTGGTCCTCTTCGCTGGTCCAGGTGCGGATGAAGTCCTGGATCACTTCCAGCGATCCCCGGAAGACTTCGCCCAGGCCTGCGGTAAACCAGGGCAGGTTGACCTCGGTGAGCAGGGCGGTTTCGACGGCAATCGAGAGTTCGGGCGAGATCGACACCTGATCGGGTCCCCAGGGGTCGCTGATATAGTTTCGCCCCCGCTCCCACGGGATCAAGACATGGTAGCTCCAGTCGATCTTGCGGGTCCGCTCCATATGCCGAGTGTACAACTCTTTTAGCTTGTTCTCTAACCGCTGGTCCAACGCGGAGAGTATCATAGACCGAATGATCCTTTCTGGTTACTCCGGGCGGGCTGGCGTTCAGGTACTAGCGCCCGCGGTAATAATAAAGTCAAGTCTAGCAAAGACTATAGCAGGAGACATGCCCGCGTATCCCGGTCCGAGCAACGGTGTCCCCGGCCCCTACTCCAAGTTTGCCGGTAAGTATAACATAGTGCAGCGTACTCAGCAATGGGGGCACGCGAAATCGAGGGGGCGCGAAGCGTGAAACGTGAAACGTGAAACGTGAAACGTGAAACGTGAATTGTACGGACGGTTAGTGTGTATTGCGTATTGCGTATTTCTGATCCCTCGCTGCTCACTGCTCGCTGCTCGCTGCGCGTTCCTCGCCCACCTTGACCCAAAGTCTGAAGAATGTTAAAATAGTCACAATCC
>JBBSEL010000584.1:0-3858 GCA_038239755.1 Chloroflexia bacterium
ACCGGCAAGACGGCAGCCAGGCGGCGGTATTGCTCAAGCCGCGATTGAGGTTGCCCAAAAGAGTGATTCTTCGCAGGATCGAGGTGCCGAGTCCAATAATGCGTCCCGGCCTGCACGGGGTGCAAGATAAACACAGCGGTGTGCTGTGGCTGGTCCGGCTGATAAGCGACGTAATCGTTGACGAAGCAGGGAACGACAGCCCCCACATGACCACCCCGCCACCGCTGGAAGCGGTCTTCCAACTGTTGTGGTGGGATGCCCCGCGCCAGGAGGGCGCGCAGCGTCTCATGCTCAGCGGCTAGCACAGCCGTGATCAGGTGCCGGGATTGGGGCGTTTCTTCCGGGCGGGGGCGCATCGTGTTATAAACGACTGGTTCTAATAGCTTCCATCCGACCGTAGCGATTTGCCGCTGAATGGCTAACTGCGCCTCCCGCTGGAGCAAGATATCCCTGCCGGGCCGCCGGGTGTAGCGGGTGCTGTAGGGGCGTTGGAGGACAGCACAGCCTGCGGGGCGCAGCATCCAATAGTGTTCGGCGGCCCGCCCGCGCAGCGGTTCCAGGGAGGCCGACGCCACCAGGTCGCGCGCGCGGAGCCGGGCGAGTACATGACGAGTGTAGGCTTTGTCCTTGTCGGGGTGGAGATGCCGCCAGATCTGCGTGGTGGTGAGTTGCTTCATCTGACCGAGGAGTTGCAGGACCGCGCGCTGGTTCGGGGTCGCGGTCACCGGCAACGGTGGTGGGGGCTGATAGGCGTGGCCGCGCTCTGCCGCGCCTGCCGGTAGCAGCCGCCAGACCCAGGCGCTGGCCCGGCCTTGCTCAGGATGGAGCGGGCACGCCGCAACCAGGCCCGCCTGGCGGAGCCGCGCCAGTAGTTGTTCGGTGGCGCGTTTGCTCCGGCGCGTCTGGGCTTGCTCCCAGACCTGTCGGGTCGAGCAATAATAATAGGCGCTCAGCAAGTCGAGGATATCTTGCTGCGCTGGGGTAATCGGTCGTTTGGGCATGGATCGACTCCTGCTAGAACCATGTCTCTGTACCTGCGGACTGGCTAGGCGGCCCCAGCTTATGACGGGGCATCCGCTTGAACGGCGGAAGCCACCAGGAGGGGCACCGGCGCGTGCGCGGCCCCGTTCTCCACCCCCTCCAAATTGTCTCCTCCTGACCGGTGCTCCGCGACAGGCTCACTTGCTGCGGTGAGGGCGGCATCTTGCGCGAGTACCCGATCCAGTGTCGGCAGTCCCTCCCGCACTGGGATCACCACGGCCACATTGATTGTGTGCTGGCAGAGCCAACTCAGCGTCTCACGCACGTAGCCGTTCAGCGGCCCTTGCTGGAGTTGGGCTTGGAGCGATGCGTTCGGCACGGTGAGCAACGCCCACCCGCGCGCGATGTCTAACTCGCGTAATTCCACATAACGCAGAAGGCTGAGATCGGTCTCTGGGGGAGTGGACATCTGCAATTGGAGTTGGGTCAATTGCCAGAGGCGGTTTAAACGGGTGTCTGGGAGCTCCGTGCGCTGAGCGGCTCCGGGGGCGGCCCGTCGGTTCGCTAGCGCCGCCCGCAGCTGCTCCACTCGGTGGGTGCGGTCCGATACGGGCGGCTCTTCGGTCCTGCCGGGTGATTCCTGCTGAGGCGTACCATTCGGCGTTTGTTGGATGCCCTGCTCCACTTGCCCCCTGTGTTTACCATTTGTTGGCCCAGAGTACGGTGCTACGGTTGGGGAAGCACCGGAGGACGTTTCCTCCCGGTGTTGCGGATCCGGTGCGCCTGTGTCCACTATTAAAAAATGAGCGCCACCTCCTCCTCCTCCTCCTCCGCCTTCTGGAGGTGGTTCTTTTTCTTTTGCTTCTTTACGTACGGGTTCTTCTTCGTGTGACGGCATTGCCACAGTGGTCTGTGTCGTCGGTGTCACAGTGGTCTGTGTCGCGGGTGCCACCCTCGGATGGGACGTAGGTGTCGCATCCCCATGCGACGTGGGTGTCCTATCGAGTTGTGCCGTAGATGTCACATGGGAGTGTGACGGTGCTGTCACAGAGGGGCCAGACAGCACCGTCCTGGCTTTTCCATCATCGGCCATGAAGCGCGGGCGGTACTCGGCCTTTGGACCCCATTCCTGGATGCAGTATTCTAACTGGGCAAAGAGGGGGCCGAAATCGTAGGCGTTGGAGTCTTGCCGCCCCTCCGCTGTGTGGCGCGGGATCAGCACTAAGGCACCTTTATCGACCAGGCTGTCCTTGATGCGCTGGAGGTTCCGGCGCGACATGCCGGTGTCTTCGGCCATCCGGATGAGCGAGGGGTAGGGGAGGGCGGCATCCCACTTGTACATCAGGATATAGCCGACAAACCAGACTTCTTGGGCGGTCAGCCCGAGCGCGCCCTGGTATCGGTAGAGGGTGGAGGGAACCGGCGTAATACCACCCTGCAAGATCGTCGGGCCGAAGCGCTGAGCAAAACCCCGGCCTGGCGTAGATGATTCCGGCGGCTGGTCGGTCATGCACTCACTACTTTCCCTGCATCGAGCGCGTCGAGGTATCACGGTGTGCTAGCGGGCAACCGCAAATCCGCGCAGCCTGGTGCTTATCGGCGACACGGATGGGCTTCCTCAGCCCTGGAGCGGGCTGGGACCTAAGCCCATCTGTTCCGCCGTGTGCGGAGACTGTTCTATCGGGGCGGGCCGGACAGCGGGGATGGTCGCCATTCCTCTGTCTGCTGGGCCACCCAGGCCTCTAACTCCGCCCGAGGAATCCGGACGCAACGCCCGATGCGGACGACCGGAATTGGTTGGCCCGCAGCCAGCATTTGATATAACATCGCCCGCGACAGGCCGAGGAGTTCTGCCGCTTCGTGGACTCGTAAGAGAATCCTGGGCGAGGTCGGTGCGTGATTGATATTGGTCATCGCTTCAGCCTCCTGACTGTAACTTAGCCGTGATCCAAGTCCATATCAATAGCATTGTGAATGCTACTACTGACATAGATATTATAGATCATCCTGAACAAGAACGCAATAGCTGTACCAAGGCTACTATTGACATTGATAAGAGGTGTGCTATACTCGCAAAAAGGAGGTGCAGCCCATGGTGGGTGAGCGCTTAAGAAACCTACGCAAGTGGCGGGGCTTAACGCAGGTCATGCTCTCTCAGGCTTCCGGTGTCGCCCAGAACTATATCAGTGCCTTGGAGCGTGGAGCCGCTGGTAATCCGAGTCCGGATGTGTTACAGCGCTTGGCGGAGGCTCTTGGGGTACCCCAGGCTGAATTGTCTGCCCCGCCTATCCCGCGATCCGTGACTGGTGAAGGGTCCGCCCGTTCTTCGGCTGGCTCAGCATCCTTAACGAACCAGTATCGCGGTTATCGGATCTTGGCGCAGCGGCCTGATCACGCGCTTTACACCGCAGCCTTGGTCGTCGAGGTCAACGGGCAACCCTTATCCGCACATTATTGGTCCAGCTCGGGGATTGAGTGGGGGTATGTGGGGGCCGGGCCAACGGCGCTGGCCTACGATTTGCTGGCCCACGCGTTCAATCCGACCCTGGCCCGCAACCATTTGCCGAGCTTTGTGGAAGCGGTCGTTGCTCGTTTCCCACAAGCGGAAACGGGCGGGCCAGGCTCTCAACTCCAGTGGACGCTGACGGGTGAGGAGATCCGTGATTGGCTCCTGCAACAAGGGCGGCCCGATCATGTCTCCGTGTACTGGTCGGCGCAGGAGTGGGTCGGGCAGGTGGATGGCCCGGCCCAGATGCTGGTCCACGCCCAATTTCTGCCGGAGCGCCGCCTGATGCTGGAACTGGAGCGGCACGAGTACGACAACTCTACCGCTCCGGTCGTGCGTAAGGCGGTGGAAGAGGAGTGGCGGATCGGATC
>JBBSEL010000585.1:0-3853 GCA_038239755.1 Chloroflexia bacterium
AGCATCGCCACCTCGCCCGATTATATTGTCAACGGCGTGACGGTGCAGGGCAGCACCACCCTGACCGCCGCCGAAGCGAACCGGCTGGCCGGGGTGACCGGGCAACACCTGTTTCTGGTGGACCCGCAAGCGGTCGCCGCCCGGTTGAGCCAATCGGCCTTTATCAAGAGCGTATCGGTCGAGACGGCACTGCCCAATCAGGTCATCCTCCATGTGGAGGAGCGGCGGCCTAGCGTGGTCTGGGTGCTGCGCGACAACACGCCGTACCTGATCAGCGAGGACGGGATCCTGATGAGCCGGGCGACGACCCTGGACGGTTATATCGCCGTCTACGACCAGGAAACCGACCCGGTCAGCATCCAGTTGGGTGCGCCGCTGGAACATAGCGACGCGGTCGATACCGCCCAACGGCTCTATATGCAGTTTCCCGCCGCGACGGGCCTGAACATCGGCACGCTGGAATGGAAAGGCAGCACCGGCGGCATCACCGTTGTGACCGACACCGACCAGCGGATCATGTTTGGCGAAAGCACGCAATTAGACGACAAGATCCGCGTCGCCGGGGCGATGATCGCGGACCTGACAACGCGCAAGGTCTCCTGGTCCCGCATCGACCTGCGTTCGATTGAGCGGGCCGCCGTAATCAAGTGAAGCGTGAAACGTGAAACGTGAAACATGAAACGTGATGCGTGAAATGTGTGGGAAAGTGGTAGTGTTCAAGGAGTTACTAACCACTAACCACTAACCACTCGTCACCGACCACTAAGGACTCGACATGTGGCTGCCGCTACTGGCATTGGTTATCGGGCTGATCATCGGGCTGCAATTCAGCTTCACGGTGCCGGCGGAGTATGCCCGCTACACTGCGGTCGCCATTCTGGCGGCGCTCGATGCGGTGCTGGGCGCGATCCGGGCCGAGTTGAACAAAGCGTATGACAACCGGGTGTTTGTCACCGGGTTGCTTTCGAATGTGTCGTTGGCAATCGGCTTGACCTTCCTGGGCGACCGCCTGGGGGTCGATCTATCACTGGCCGCCGTCGTCGCGTTTGGGGTGCGGATGTTTGATAACGTGGCAATCATCCGGCGGCATTTCCTCTAAAGGCCGATTTGGCCGGACGAGGGTATAGTAATTTAGGAAAAGGTGTGATAGAATACACATATCGCACCCTAGAAATATGGCTACTCGCGGTAGCCGGTGCGGGAGGTCGGATGGAGGCCAGAACTTCCCTGCTCGCTCAAGTTGCGGCGGCGTAGCCGTCACTCCGAGTCAGCAGGGAGCTTCTAGCCTCCCATCCGGTCACCAGGGAGTACGAACTGTGGCAAAGACCCAGGAGCGGATCATCGTCGGAATGGACGTCGGTACCACCAAGATCTGCACCGTGGTGGGCGAGGTCGGACGCGGCTCCGCGTTGAACGTGTTGGGCGTTGGTGTGGCCCAGTCGCACGGCCTGTCCAAAGGCATGGTTGTGGACATCGCCGAGACCGTGCGGTCGATCAGCCTGTCGTTGGAACGGGCCGAGCGGCTGTCGGGCTGTAAGATCGGGTCGGCCTACGTCGGGGTGGCGGGCAGCCATGTGGCCTCCTTGAACAGCCGGGGGGTGGTTGCGGTTTCGCGGGCCGACCGGGTGATCACCCAGGAGGATGTGCGCCGGGCCGTAGACGCCGCCCGCGCCATCGCCATCCCCCCCCAGCGCGAGGTGCTCCATGTCATCCCCCGCGCCTATGTAGTGGATGGGCACGAAGGCGTGCGCGATCCGGTCGGCATGGCCGGGTTTCGGCTCGAAGTCGAGACGCATATTGTGACCGGGGCAGTCACCGCCCTGCAAAATCTGGTGCGTTGCGTGCAACGGGCGGGCATCGAAGTGGACGACCTGGTGCTGCAACCCCTCGCCAGCAGCGAAGCCTCCCTCAGCGAGCAAGAGCGCAACCTGGGGGCCGTGCTGATCGACCTGGGTGGCGGCACCACCGATGTGGCCGTCTTTATTGAGGGCAGCATCTGGCATTCGGTCGTGCTGCCGGTGGGCGGCCACCACCTGACCAACGACCTGAGCATTGTGCTGAAGGTGCCCGCCGAAGCTGCTGAGCGGCTGAAGGTGCTCTATGGACAGGTGCTGCCCCCGCCGACGATCCAGGATTTGTTCGGCAAAGGGCGGCGCAAGCCCGTTCCGCGTCCGGCCCCTGCCGACGATGACGAGGGCCGCCAGCCGGGCGGTGTCGAGGTGTTGACCGAGGCGCATGATGATCCGCTGGAGCCGCCCGATCCGGTGGTGGATGTCGAGACGTTTACCCCTGGTGTTTACCAATCGGTGTCGCAAACGCTGGTGAGCCAGATATTGGAAGCCCGCCTGGAACAGATCTTCGGCCTGGTAGCGGCGGAGATCCGGCGGAGCGGCTATGAAGGGCTGTTGCCCGCTGGCGTGGTGCTCACCGGGGGTACCGCTCGTCTACCAGGCATCGCTGAGTTGGCCCAGCGCGTCCTGAATATGCCGGTGCGGGTGAGCGTGCCGCAGGGGATTACCGGTTTGATCGATACGCTCGACAACCCGGCCTATGCCACCTCGGTCGGCCTGGCCCTGTGGGCCACCCGCCATGCCGGGGCCGCCCACGGCAACGCTCACACCGCCCCCACCGGCCCGTCGCGGGGGGGCACGCAGGTGATGGGCCGCGTCACCGGCTGGCTGCGCGAGTTTTTGCCCTAACGAGAAATCAGAAGTCAGTGATTAGAAATTCGTTTCTAACCACTAACCACTAACCACTAATCACCTATCACAAGCTACTAATCACTAACCACTAACCACTAATCACTCGCCCCGCGCCACTTGTCAACCGGCGCGGCAAGGTGTATAGTAATGGAACCCTGGCAAGGGCACGGGGAAGCCCGCCGTCCCTTTCCTAGTCCACCGACCGTCAAGGTTCGATTAGGAGGAATAATCCACATGTTTGATCGCAGGAACCAGGCCCCGTTGGGGGGCCATAGCGCCCCGGCCCCCGGCTATGGGCAGCCGGATGAACTGGAAAACTTCGCCCAGATCAAAGTCGTCGGCGTGGGCGGCGGGGGCAGCAATGCCGTCAACCGCATGATCCGGGCGGAAGTGCGCGGCGTAGAATTTATCGCCGTGAACACCGACGCCCAGGCGTTGCTCAACTCGGACGCGCCCACCCGCATTCGCATCGGCGATAAGGTGACCAAGGGCCTGGGGTCGGGTGGCAACCCCGACATGGGCCGCAAAGCCGCCGAAGAGAGCCAGGACGAACTGTTCGACTCGCTGCGCGGCGCGGACATGATCTTCATCGCCGCCGGGATGGGCGGGGGCACCGGCACCGGCGCAGCCCCCTACATCGCCCAGATCGCCCGCGAGGTCGGCGCGCTCACCGTGGCCGTCGTCACTAAGCCGTTCAACTTCGAGGGTAGCCGCCGCTCCCGCGTGGGCGACGAGGGCATCGCCGCCCTGCGCCAATATGTGGACGCGCTGATCACCATCCCCAACCAGCGCCTGCTCGAAGTGGCCGGGAAGAACACCACCGTGCCCGAAGCGTTCCGCCTGGCCGATGATGTGCTGCGCCAGGGCATCCAGGGCATTTCCGACCTGATCACCTATCACGGCGTGATCAACGTGGACTTTGCCGACGTGAAGTCAATCATGTCCGACGCCGGGTCGGCGCTGATGGCAATTGGCACCGCGCAGGGCGACAACCGCTGCGTGGAAGCGGCCCGGATGGCAATCGAAAGCCCGCTGCTGGAGATCTCGATTGACGGCGCGAAGGGCGTGCTGTTCAACATCTACGCCAGCGAAGAGTTGAGCATCATCGAGGTCAACGAGGCGGCGGAACTGATCCGCTCGGTGGCCGACCC
>JBBSEL010000586.1:0-3845 GCA_038239755.1 Chloroflexia bacterium
CGACCCCCGCCGCAACAACTACATGGCGGCGATCATTCTTGAAGGCGACCGGGCGGGCATCGCCTATGTGGACATCACCACCGGGGAGTTTCAGGCGACCGAGGTCCGCAGCGCCAACGAACTGCCCCTCCTCGTGCAGCAGGAGTTGGACCGCTTGCAGCCCACCGAGTTGCTGGTGCCCCAGGCGGTGACCGAGGCTACCCGCGCCGTCTACAAAGCGTGGAGCGCCGAGACGCGGGCCGAAGACGATGGACCGACCGTGGCCGAGAACAGGGCCACACCGGGCGGCGGGGCCGAACCGGAGCGCCGCAACGGCCACCGCCGGGGTCATCACATCGAGACGGCCAAGCAAGCCTGGCGCGTGCCCGGCCACATCACCCCCACCGACGAGCGCTCCTGGCGGCTGGAGATCGCCCGCGAAGTGCTGCGCGCCCAGTTCAAGGTTGCCGCGCTGGAGGGCTTCGGCGTTGCCAAATTGCCGCTGGCGACGCGGGCCGCCGGGGCGATCCTGGCCTACCTCAAAGAGACGTACGCCAGCGCCCTGGCCCAACTGACCCACCTCGGCACCTACAGCACCGAAGCGCATATGGCGCTCGACCCGGCCACGCGGCGCAATCTGGAAATCACGGTTTCGACCAGCGGCTCCAAGCAATACTCCCTGCTGCATGTGATCGATATCAGCCAGACGGCGATGGGCAGCCGCCTCCTGGGCCGCTGGCTCAACCAGCCGCTGCTCGAACTACCCAAACTCCAGGCGCGACAAGAGGCGGTGCAGGTGCTGGTGAATGAGACCGACACCCGCGACGTGGTCCGCGGCGTGCTCAAGGACATGCCCGATATCGAACGGCTGACCAACCGTGTCTTGCAGGGGATCGCCGGGCCACGCGACCTGCTAGGTCTGCGTGATGCCCTCATCGTTGTGCCCGCCCTGCGTGATGCGTTCGAGGATGAGGGAGTTGCGGTCCCATTCCGCTCGCTCGTGCCCAAGCTCCAGAGCTGCGAGGAAGTAGTCGATCTGATCGGGCGGGCGATTGCCGACGACGCGTCGAACACGCTCGGCAGTGGCAATGCGATCAAGGTCGGCTACAACGACATCCTCGATCAGCTACGCACCCGCACCAGCGCGGCCCGGACGGTCATGACCAGCATGGAGGAACGCGAGCGCACCCGCACCAACATCCCCTCGCTTAAGGTCGGCTACAACAAGATCTTCGGCTATTATATCGAGATCAGCAACGTCTACAAGGACAAGGTGCCCAGCGACTACATCCGCCGCCAGACACTGGTCAATTGCGAACGCTACATCACCGCCGAGATGAAAGAGTCGGAGAGCCTGATCCTCAGCGCGACCGACACCCTGGTGGACGTGGAAAAGAAGCTGTTCGCGGAGGTGCTGGCCCAGGTGGCGGCGGCGAGTGAGCGGTTGCTGGGCGTGGCGAACGCGGTGGCCCATATCGACGTGTTTGCCGCGCTGGCCGAAGGCGCGGTCCGCAACCATTATGTGCGCCCCGAACTGACCGAGGACGACCGGATCGAGATCATCCAGGGCCGCCACCCGGTGGTCGAAAAGACCCTGCGCGACGAGGTGTTCGTGCCCAACGATGTGGAACTGGCGAACGACGACGCGCAGATCATGATCCTGACCGGGCCGAATATGGCGGGCAAATCGGTCTACCTCAAGCAGATCGCCCAGATCGTGCTACTGGCCCAGATCGGGGCCTGGGTGCCCGCCGACCGCGCCCACATCGGCGTGGTGGACCGCATCTTCACCCGCGTCGGCGCGCAGGACGATATTGCCACCGGCCAGAGCACCTTCATGGTCGAGATGGTCGAGACGGCCAACATCCTCAACCACGCCACCCGCCGCAGCCTGATCATTCTCGACGAGATCGGGCGCGGCACCAGCACCTATGATGGCCTCGCCATCGCCCGCGCCGTGGTCGAATACCTGCATAACAACCCGCGCCTGGGGGCCAAGACGTTGTTCGCCACCCACTACCACGAGTTGACCGAGATGGAGCGGCTCTTGCCCCGCGTCCGCAATTTCAACGTGGCCGTGGCCGAACAGGGCGAGGCGCTGGTCTTCCTGCGCAAGGTGCTGCCGGGCGGGGCCGACCGCTCCTACGGGGTCCACGTCGCCCGCATGGCCGGCGTGCCCAAGAGCATCGTCCAGCGGGCCGAAGCGGTGCTTCAGGAGTTGGAAGCAGGCGGCACCAAAGAGCGCCGCCGTGCCGTCATGCAAGACCTCCCCGCCGGAGCCGCGCCCGCGCCCACCCTCCAACTTTCCCTCTTCGGCGGCGGCCCCGACCCCCTCGTCACCGAACTGCGCGACCTCCGCGTGGACGATATGACCCCCATCGAAGCCCTGAGCAAGCTCTACGAACTCCGCCAGAAAGCGCGGGACAGCGGCGGCGGGCAGTAGGCGGTAGGCAGATCGCAATTCAGCATTTCGTGGTCTCACTGGGCTATCCCGTCGCGTTCACCATCGCCCACGCTTCCCGCAGGCTCGCAGGCATCCTCACGGTGCTCGTCGTCACGCCGCTGCTCGTCAGCGTGCTCGTCCGCTCGTTTTCATGGATCAGCTTGTTGTCGAGTAAAGGGATCGTGAACGGGCTGTTGACCTCCCTCGGCATCGCCCAGGGGCCGGTGGAGATCCTCTACACCAGCTCGGCGGTGCTCATCGGCCTGGTCCACGTGATGCTGCCCTACGCGATTCTGCCAATGCTCTCGACGATGCTCTCTATCGACCCAACTCTCGGTCGGGCGGCCGCTGGGCTCGGCGCTCCGCCGTGGAGGTCATTTGGGACGGTGTTCTTGCCGCTCAGCCTCCCCGGCGTAGCAGCGGGTGCGCTGTTAACCTTCATCATCACGACTGGCTTCTACATCACGCCCGCGCTGCTCGGCGGTCGGACGGACCTCATGGTCAGCCAGCTCATCGAGGTCCAAGTCCAACGGTTCCTCGACTGGGGATTTGCGGCAGCCATCTCCGTGATCTTGGTCGGCGTGACGCTTGGCGTCATCTTCGGCCTCAGCCGCTTCGTCCCGGTGACGTCGTTCATCGGGGGAGGCGCCCGGCGATGACGACGAGAGTGGGGCGCATCGGGGCAGCGGTCGTCACGTCCATTGTTGTCTTGTTTCTCGTCGCGCCGATCATCGTCGTGTTCCCACTTGCGTTCAGCAGTGGCCAGTATCTGGAGTTCCCTCCGCCCGGGCTCTCGACGCGGTGGTTTGAGAACTTCTTCAGCAGCGCAGAATGGACGGCGGCCGCGACGACGAGCGTCGTCGTGTCCATCGGAGCCACGCTCACGGCTACACTCACGGGAACCGCGGCGGCTATTGCGATCGTGCGAGGAAGTGGACGGGCGGGAGCTCTGTTCGGCACGCTGTTCTTGCTGCCGCTCGTCGTCCCAACAATCGTCCTCGCGATCGGACTCTACTTCGTATTCAGCCAGCTCCGGCTTGTGGGCAGCATCCCAGGGCTCATGCTCGCCCACGCGGTACTTGGACTCCCGTTCGTCGTCGTCAACGTCGGCGTTCGTCTGCGTACTTTTGACGCCCGCCTCGAACTAGCGGCCCAAGGCCTCGGTGCGACGCCGCTCCGTGCCTTCTGGACCGTTACCACGCCGCTGATCTGGCCCGGCGTACTAGCCGGGGCCTTCTTTGCATTCCTTGCGTCGTGGGACGAGATCGTCGTCGCGTTGTTCCTCGTAGGCACGTCGGCCGTGACCCTGCCGGTCCAGATGTTCCGAGGGATCAGATTTGAGGTCGATCCCACCAACGCTGCCGTCGCGGCACTGCTCGTGACGGTCGTGCTTGTTGCCGCCGTGGCGGGCGTCGTCGCTCCG
>JBBSEL010000587.1:0-3841 GCA_038239755.1 Chloroflexia bacterium
GCCGAAGCCCATCGCCGCCTGCCGGTGTTGCACTATGTCCATCCGGTCGAAGTGGAGCGATCTTTCTTGCGGGTGTTGCTGGTCGTGCGTAATCTGGTGGCCGCCCTCCATTACGGCATGGCCGGTGGGTCGGGGCGTGCCTGGAGTATCGATCCGCGGGTGCTGGCGCTGGAAGACAGCCTGTTCTACACCCTCCATACCCTGGGGTCGTCGCTCCATCTGCCGCTGAAGCTCCAGCCGATGACCCCGGAGCACCAGGCGGAAGTCGTCGCCGTGTTCGGTAATTTGTGCGCGCAACTCGCGGCGCGGCACCTGCCGAATCCCGATCCGGCGGTGCTCCTGCCCGGCGGGGCCAGCGAATACGAGACCGCCGAAGCGGGGTTTCTCCGCTTTGTGCTGACCAGCGAGACGGCCCTGATCAGCTATCTCCGCAACAGCAGCTATAGCTATGCTGAGGCGACCGAACGCGCCGCCCGCCCGCAACGCCTGGTCAGCGAAATGGAGATCGACGAAGTAGACACCGCGCCCCCCGAAAACTGAACAGCTTGTTAATAAGCCGCTAATCCGCCGTTAACACAGGTTCGGTAGAATAAAAGTGTTGAGGGTCATGGTTAAGCCGCCCCGGGCTGACCATGACCCAGGTTTTTGCCTTGCGCGAGCTAGCTCAGCAGGGTATAATAGCGGGCTGTTGGGATCCATTAGCGCGATGTGTTTAGCTGCCTGCATCTTTAACAACCCTATTATTGGTGGGCGTATACGGTATACACAAGGAAGGAGTATATCTCATGCAAGAAGTAAAACGGGTGGTGTCTGCCCGTCCAGTATTGTCCGGCCTGGTGGCCCTGGGACTGATGGTTTTGGTGCTCATAGTAGGCGCGGCGGTCCTCCCTCCCCAGTCGGCTCGCGCGTCGAACCCTTCGGGCGGGGTGGGGGCAGCGCAGGCCGCTCCGGCCCGACCCGACTCCACCTCGCTGGTGATCAGCCAGGTCTACGGCGGCGGCGGCAACAGCGGCAGCCTCTACACGAACGACTTTATCGAGGTGTTCAACCCGCAAAGTGTGCCGGTCAGCGTTACCAACTGGTCGGTTCAGTATGCGGCGGCGACGGGCGGCAACTGGGCGGTCAGTGTCCTGACCGGCACGGTTACCCTCCAGCCGGGCCAGTATTATCTGGTGCAGGAGTCCCAGGGCGCGGGTGGCAGCCAACCCCTGCCCACGCCCGATAACATCAGCTCTATTACGATGAGTGCCACGGCAGGCAAAGTGGCGCTGGTGATGACGACCACCGCCTTGACCGGGATCTGCGGCACGAACTGCCATGCCAATGCCAATGTGGTGGACTACGTGGGCTTCGGCACTACCGCGACCGATTATGAGGGCACCGGCCCGGCCACTGCGCCGAGCAGTACCGCCAGTGATGTGCGCCTCGCGGGCGGTTGCACCGACAACGATAATAATGCTGCCGACTTCGCTACCGCGAACCCACCGGCACCGCGCAACACCTCCTCGACCCTGAACCCCTGCGGTGTGGTGGGCACCCCGACGAACACGGCCACCGCCGCCCCCAGCAACACCCCCGGCGGGCCGACCCTGACCCCCACCGCCACCCGGACCCCGCTGCCGCCCGGCCCGCGCATCCACGATATCCAGGGGGCGAGCCATATTTCGACCTACAGCAACACCCTGGTATCGAATGTGCAGGGCATCGTCACCGCGCTGCGGACCAATGGCTTCTATATGCAAGACCCGGTGCCGGATGCAGATGTTGCCACGTCGGAAGGTATCTTCGTCTTCACCTCGTCGGCCCCCACGGTAGCCATAGGCGATGGGGTGGCGGTCAATGGGCGGGTGACCGAGTTCCGCGCCGGTGGCTCGGCCAGCACCAACCTGACCCAGACCGAGATTGGTACGGCGACGATCAGCCTCCTCTCCAGCGGCAATCCGCTGCCCACGCCGGTCGTCATCGGCACGGGTGGGCGGGTGCCTCCGACGGTGATCATTGAGGACGACGCGACCGGCGATGTGGAAACCAGTGGCGTGTTCGACCCAACCACCGACGGCATCGATTTCTACGAAAGCATGGAGTCGATGCGGGTGCAGGTGAACAACCCGGTCGCCACCGGCCCGACCAACAGCTTTGGGGAAATCCCGGTGCTGGCGGATGACGGCGGCAACGGCGCGGGGGTCCGCACCACGCGCGGCGGGATCATCATCCAGTCCACCGACTTCAACCCGGAGCGGGTTATCCTGGACGATGCCATCCTATCGGTGCCTAGCGTGAACGTGGGTGACCACTTCAGTGGCCCGGCGGTGGGCATCATGGATTACAACTTCGGCAATTTCAAGCTGGAGATCACTCAGCCGCTGACCGCCGTATCAGGCGGCCTGGCCCAGGAAGTGGCGACGCCCGCCGGGCCGAACCAGATCGCTATCGGCAACTTCAACGTCCAGAATCTCAGCCCTGCCGATCCGCCCTCGAAGTTCAACATCCTGGCGAGCCTGATTATTACCAACGTTAAGTCGCCCGATATCATCTCGGTCGAAGAAATCCAAGACAACAGCGGCCCGACCGATGATGGCGTTGTGGATGCCGACGTAACCTGGAATATGCTGATCACGGCCATCACCAACGCGGGCGGCCCCACCTACCAGTACCGCCAGATCAACCCGGTCAACGATCAGGACGGCGGGCAGCCGGGCGGCAACATCCGCCAGGGCTTCCTCTACCGCACCGACCGTAGCATCACCTTCGTGGACCGGGCGGGCGGCTGCTCCACCTGCGCCACGACGGTGCTCCCCGGCCCGCAGGGGCCGATCCTCTCCTTCAGCCCCGGTCGGGTGGATCCGACCAACACCGCCTGGAGCAGCAGCCGCAAGCCGCTGGCGGGCGAATTCCTGGTCAACGGCCAGCGGGTGTTCGTCATCGGCAACCACTTCAACTCGAAGGGCGGTGACCAGCCGCTGTTCGGTCACTTCCAGCCGCCGGTCCGCAGTTCCGAGATTCAGCGCCACAATCAGGCGGTGGTGGTCAACAACTTCGTCAATCAGATCCTGGCGCTGGATACCAACGCCAACATCGTCGTGCTGGGCGACCTGAACGACTTTAACTTCTCGGACACGCTGCTGACGCTGAAGGGCACGCCTTCGGTGCTGAACGACCTGGTCCTCTCCCTGCCGCTGCCGGAGCGCTACACCTACGTCTATGATGGCAATTCGCAGGACCTGGACCATATCCTGATCAGCAACGGCATCGCGGCCACAGTGCCCTACACGTTCGACGTGGTCCACGTCAACTCCGAGTTCGCCACCCAAGCCAGCGACCACGAGCCGCAGGTGGTCCGGCTCGCCTTCCCCGTCGGGGGCACGCCGACGGCGACGACCACGCCGAGCGGGATAGGCACCGCGACGGCGACCAGTACAGGGACCACAATACCGACCAATACCCGAACGAGTACGATGACGCCCAGTGGGACCGCCACCTTCGGCACGCCTACAGCGAGTCGCACGCCAAGCGTGCAGCCGACCATCACCGGGCCGCCGACGTTGACGAATTCGCCGACGCGCACGCCCACTGTGCTGGCGACCGCCACTAGCCCGACCCAGCCCTCGCAGACGGCGACAGTGACCCCGCAGCCGACCGCGTGCACGTTGCAGTTCGTGGACGTGCCGCCCAGCAGCACGTTCTACGACTACATCCGCTGCCTGGCCTGCCGGGGGATCGTCGGCGGGTATCCCTGTGGTGGGCCGGGTGAGCCGTGCCCCGGCTCCTACTATCGCCCGAACAACAACGTGACGCGCGGGCAGACCTCCAAGATCGTCTCCGAGTCGGCGGGCTTCGCCAA
>JBBSEL010000588.1:0-3841 GCA_038239755.1 Chloroflexia bacterium
CGTATTTGCTGCGGATGTTACACGTGAAACATCGCCCGACACGTGTTTTTCACGTCAAACAACCGCAGCCGCACAGGGAAGCAGGTTCCAAACTCTCCTGGCGTTTGGGATCTGCTTCCCTGGGGGATAACGAGCAATGAGCAATGAGTGATGAGCAATGAGTGATGAGTGATAATTCTGCTTGTTGATAAAAGTGATTGCTACTTGGTTAAGGTATTTTCTCTCCCTCGCACCGTCTAGACCTCATCACTCATCACTCAGCACTCATTGCTCGTTACTCATCACTCGTCTGTGTTTCACGTGAAACGTTCTGTGGTGTGAAACTTGCTTAAAGGGATTACTGCCGCCGGGTGGTTGGTGCGACGCTCTACCAAGGGACGTCGCATTTGCACATATGCGTCCGGCCTATTTGACCGGATTGGAGGAAATTTATGTTTCGTTGGTTTGTTCGTTTCGCGGCCACGGCGCTCGTGGGTGCGCTGTTGGTCTGGTTCTGGAACCGGCACAATGAGGATTTGCTGGAAGAAGAGTTTGAGGACGAAATCCCCCTGGAATTCGAGGTGTCGGCCCAGGATGTGATGGCCCCCGGCACGCTGGACGGTAACGGCGCGATAGACGATCCCATTGCGGTTGCGGAAAGTGCCCCGGTGCTGGCCCCCGCCGAGCCGGTTGCAGAGACCGCCCCCGCCGAGGAGCCACGAGCGGCAGCGACCGAAAGCACCCCAACGGCAGCAGCCGCAACTGAAGCCCCTGCCGCCGATGCTGTGTCCACCGAAGCGCCTACCGCTAGCGTTGCGGAAGCCTCGGTTGCAAGCAACACGCCCGAAGCGGCGGACACCGCGGCAGACGACAGCGCCGATGAGCAGGAGCTGCTGCTTGACAGCAACGCTCCTACACCCGCAGGGGCCGGAGACAACGTGATGATGATCAAGGGGATCGGCCCCAAGTATGCCGAAAAGTTGACCGAAATGGGGATCACCACATTCGGCGCGCTACTGGATACGCCGATTGGCACGTTGGCCGTCGCGTTCCCACGGGTAACCGATGCCGAACTGCAAAGCTGGATGGAGCAGGCCCTTGAACTGGTCACCCAGCCCAGTGAACCGGCGTAAACCGCCCCCGGTGGGATCGGCTACCGCGCCCGATCCCGCCGGGTCGCTCCCCACCGTAGCGGATGTGCAGGCGGAGTTGGCTGCGCTGTCCACCAATGTCCCCGCCCAGCGTCATGCCCTGCGCCAACGTCTGATGGCCTACCTCCAGGCCGGTCCCCCGCCGTTGCGCGCCCAGGCTGCCGAAGGATTGGGCCGCGTCGGCGATGATCGGGCTGTCCCCCTGCTGATCGCCGCCCTCAAAGACCCCTCACCACTGGTTCAATGGAACGCTGCCCACGCCCTGCACACCCTCAGCACCCATGCCCTGGTCCCCGCAACCCTCTTTGCCTTCGATGACGGTCCCGCCTTCGCCGCCTGGAAAGCCGATCTGATCGACCGGCTGGTGGCGACCCTGGCCGCTACCGATCCCGCCCGGCGGCAAGAGGCCGCGCACACCCTCGGCATTCTCGCCATCCCCGACACGATCCCCGCCTTGGTGGCCGCCCTGCCCGACCCGGTGCCCGGCGTCCAGGTGGCCGTGCGGCAGACGGTGTGCCGCCTTATCGGCAGGGATGCGGCACGGTTTGACCTGGCCCGGCCCGGCCTCTTATGGCTCTTGCGTGATGGGGACCCTGATGTGCGCGTCGCCGGGGTGATCACGCTAGGGGCGCTGGGGGTTCGCGCTACCCGCTCCTGGTTGGAGCCGTTGCTGCATGATGTCACACCTACCGTGCGAACGGCGGCGGCGGCGGCCCTGGCCCGGCTGCGTGACCCGGCCAGTGTGGCTGCGCTCCTGCCGGTGCTGGTGGACGACGAGGCCCCGGTGCGCCGGGCGGCGGTGGAGGCGCTCGGCCAGTTGGGCGACCGTTACGCCGTCCCCGCCCTTTTGCAGATCGCCGCCGATGAAGACCTGGGGGTACGGCAGGCGGTTCTGGCAGCGCTGGCGACGTTGGCCGCACCCGGCGCCCTCCCGATCTTCCTGGTGGCGTTGGGCACCAGCGATCCCCTCTCGCGCTACTATGCGGCGGTGGGGCTGGGCCGCCTGCGCGATCCCCAGGCGCTCAAGCCGTTGGCCGCCCTGCGCCGGGACCGCCGCGCCATCGCGGGCACCACCGTTGCGGCGGCGGCTACGGCGGCGATCCGTCAGATTCGCGGCTAATTGAATAATCGGGGGCAATATACCCCCTGGAAATCCCCAAGTTATCCCCATATCCCCAAGGTTTGCACAATTTGTGGAAAACAACTGTAGTTTACCGTGCAGGAAGGGTAGGGGGATAACGCTTATCACCGTTGCCATCGTCGGTGGCAGCCGTGTACACGAGGTAGTGTATGGCCTGGACCGAAATCTCTGCCGGGGGGGTGGTCTACCACCGCGACGGCGAGAGCCT
This sequence comes from Chloroflexia bacterium, assembly GCA_038239755.1. Taxonomy (GTDB): domain Bacteria; phylum Chloroflexota; class Chloroflexia; order QHBQ01; family JAICKM01; genus JBBSAN01. The sequence goes on from JBBSEL010000588.1 coordinate 2,480, forward strand.
GTTGATCTTGATGATTGCCGACCGGCAAGGGCGTTGGAGCTTTCCTAAGGGGTTGGTCCAGCGCGACGAAACGCCCGACGCGGCAGCCCTGCGCGAGATCGCCGAGGAGACCGGCGTGACCGGGCGGATTGAACTGGCGTTGGGCGATAGCCACTATGTCTACCGGCGGAGCGGCGGACTGGTCAACAAGACCGTTCACTTCTACTTGGTCGCCGCCGAGACGTTCGATCTAACACCGCAATTGGAGGAGGTGACCGACGCCCGCTGGTTCCCTGCCGCCGAAGCCGTCACCGCCAGCGCGTTCCCTGCCAACACGGCTCTGCTGCGGAAAGCGCTGGAAACGCTGGAAGAACAGCCCGCCTCCTGATTACTTGACATAACTGAATAAGAACAACAGTTCTAACCGGTTGGCTTTTGCCCGATCATCGGGTATAATTGGAAAGCACCGGGCCAGTGGTCGGGTGCGCTGTCTCGATCCGTAGCGCCGCATACCAGACCGTGCATCGCACCGTCACCGCCGAAGGTGGCGTGGGACACAGCCCAGAGGAACCCATGTTGATCCATAACCTGCGTCGTCTTGCCCCCCTGGTCGTGCTGCTGTGCCTGCTGGTCATCCTCAGTGGTTGCGGCCCTGCCGGGTTAGTCCAGGCGTTCGACCCGCCGACGGCGACCCCGCTGCCGACCAGCACCGCGTTGCCGACCAGCACGGCAGTCCCGCCGACGGCGACCCTTGCGCCGACCGATACGGTGGTCCCGCCGACGGACACCCCGGTGCCGACCGATACGGTGGTCCCGCCGACGGCGACCCTTGCGCCGACCGACACGCCGACCGAGTCGCCGGTGGCGCTGGACCCGCCCGTTATCTCCGAGGGTGTGCCGCCGCTGTACGTGTTTCCCACCGCCGGGCCGGAAGGGCAGGGGGTGGTGACGGGCACGGTGACCGGCGATTTGCCCCTTGCTGTGCCGACCGACGACCCGAACGCGCAGGCCGAGAGCGGGGACTTCTCCACCGAGGAGCCGCCTAACGTCGATACCCAGGCTGTCGATCCGTCGGCCCAGGCTGCCGATCCGTCGGTCCAGGCTGCCAGCCCCTCGGTCCAGGCCGATACGAGTGCCGCGCCGCTGGATAACGGCGCTGCCCTGGCCCGCACTCCCACCCGCGTTCCCGCCCGCCGTTCGCCCACGCCTCGGCCCACCCCGCGTCCCACGGTGGCCCCCGATGGGTTGCCTGCGTCGAAGCTGTTGCCGCTGCCGGTGTTTGACTACCAGCACCTGAACAACTGCGGGCCGTGTACCACGATGATGGTCATGAGCATGTTCGGCATCGAGACCAGCCAGGACCGCGTGGCCGACGCGATGCGC
>JBBSEL010000589.1:0-3839 GCA_038239755.1 Chloroflexia bacterium
ACCGGCTGGATCTGGATCCATAGTTGGTCTGGCACCCGCCAGATCGTAGGCAATTCGTTCGGTTGTTTCTTGATCCTGGACATCGTTTACTCCTGACACAAAGGTTCTACTGAGTATACGTATCCTGGATCTATTTTGAGATAGTTACTTAGTCGGGTCTATTTAGTCGGGGGTGATTTAGTCAGGGATCGTGATGAAGGCGTGCGGGAGGAGTTCGGCGAGGGTGGTGTGGAACAGGGGGAGGGCCGGGTCGGCGCTGGCGAGGACGACTTGCATGGCCAGGCCGAACTCGGCTAGCACCTGGCGGCACGCACCGCAGGGGGCGGTCGGCGCTTTATCCCCGGCGACTACGGCGACGGCGATGATCTGGCGTGCCCCCGCCGTGACCGCCGTGCAGATCGCGGCGCGCTCGGCGCAGATAGTCAGGCCATAGGAGGCGTTTTCGACATTGCAGCCGGTGAAGACCTGCCCGTCGGCGGTCAGCACGGCAGCCCCCACCCGAAAGTGGGAATAGGGGGCATAGGCATTTTCGCGGGCAGCGCGGGCGGCGGCGATCAGGGTATCAGGTTCGATGGGCTTGGTGATCATGAGCGGTCCTCCGGGGCATGGGGTATCCGGTCGCTGCCTGCCGCCCCGGCGGGGACCGACTCGGGTGGGGGCGGGGCGGTCGCCTCCTCAGCGGGCGGCATGGCCGACTGGCTGGTGACACCCTCGCGCACCAGCAGTTGTTTGAGCCGTCGCCCTTCGGTGGACAGCACGGTGATCACGATGTTGTCTACGGTGATCGTGTCGCCCACGTTGGGGATGTGGCCGAGCTGGCTGTAGACAAAGCCGCCGAGCGAGTCCACATCCTCGGCTTCCCAGTGGGTGTGGAGCAGTTCGTTGGCATCGTCCAGCGGCAGCCGGGCATCGCAGCGCCATTCGTGATCGCTGATCGGCTCGACCAGCGGTGTCTCGGTGTCGTACTCATCCTGAATTTCCCCGACGATCTCTTCGATCAGGTCTTCCAGGCTGACCAACCCCGCCGTGCCGCCGTACTCGTCTACGACGATGGCGATCTGCACCCGCTCTTTTTGCATGTCGCGCAATAGCTCATCCACCTTTTTCGTTTCGGGCACGAAGTACGGCACGCGGAGGATGGCCCGCAGCGGCACATCGGGCTGCTGCTGGTGGAGGGCGCGGAGCAGGTCTTTGGCGTTGACCACGCCGACCACATGATCGATGGACTCGCGGTAAACGGGGATGCGGGTGTAGCCGTGTTCCAGCACCAGGTCGGTGACCATGCTGATCGGCTGCCGCTCCTCGGCGGCGACGATGTCGAGCCGGGGCACCATCACTTCGCGCACTAACTTGTCGCCAAAGGCAAAGACGCTGGTGATCATCCGCTCTTCTTCTTCGGGGATGACCCCTGCCTCTTCGCCCACGTTGACCAGCAGCCGCATCTCTTCTTCGGTGACGAAGGGGCCGGGCAGCGCCTCGCGCCCCCCGATCAGCCGCGCCAGCGGGGCCGCCACCACGTCCAGCACCCCGGTCAGCGGGCTGATCACCCGTTGGAGCATCCGCACATAAGGGAAGAGGGCCAACGCCGCCCGCTCCGGTGCCCGCCGCGACAGCGCCCGCGGCACCAGCACGCCCAGCACCAGCACCCCCAGTGTCCCCCCGATCAGGATCAGTACCCCTATCCAGTCGCGGCTATAGCGCCAGACCAGCAGGGCGGTCAGCCCGCCCAGGGTCAGGGTCGCCACCATGTTGACCACCAGCAGAATCGTCGGCAGGCGGCGGGGGTTTTCGATCAGTTGGGCCAGGGCCGAGGCACGCGGTACCCCCCGGTCGAGCAACTGGTGCAGGCGCAAACGACTGATATTCGTCAGGGCGGTATCTGCCGCCGAGTTAAGCGCGAGGAAAAACAGGCAGAGGGGAATCAGAACGATCTCTAACCAACTATCGGGGTCCAACCCTTTCACTCCTAACCTAGAACCAAAGTTCGTTGAAAACCCACGTTCCCAACGATTCATACGCATCTATAATCGATGGTTATACTGTACAAGACTCGTGCCACGGACGAGCAATGAGCAATGAGCAATGAGCAATGAGGACTATTTACCTCGTACCTCGTACCTCGTCACTGCCGGTGGTCGTGGTGGAAGAGGGCGCTGACCGAGCGGTTATCGTGGATACGGCCAATCGCCTCGGCCAACATCGCGGCGACACTGAGGACGGTGATTTTGCTCGGCTGGTCCGACGGCGGCGGGCCGGACAGCGGCACCGTGTCGGTGACAAAAATATGCGTCACCGGCGAGGCTTCTAGCCGGGCGCGCACCCCATTGGAGAAGGCGGCGTGCGTGGCGCAGATATACACCTCGCGGGCACCCCGGTCCAGCAGCATGTCGGTTGCGGCCAGCAAGGTGCCCCCGGTCAGGATCATATCATCGATCAAAATCGTGGTCTTGCCCTGCACTTCCCCGACCATTTCGACCACGGCGGTGTGGTCCACGCGAGGGTGGTGCTTGGCGATGATCGTCAACTCGCCGCCGATCTGGTCGAGGAACTCCAGCGCCCAGCTCACGCGCCCGGCATCGGGAGTGACAAAGGTGGGTTGGGGAAATTGGAGTTCGCGGATATGGCGGGCCAGCAGCATCCGCGCCTGGAGGTGGTCCACCGGGATGTCGAAAAAGCCCTCGATGGCCGGGGCATGGAGGTCGCAGGTCAGCACCCGGTCGGCTCCTGCCTGGGTGACGAGGTTGGCAACCAGCTTGGCCGAGATCGGCTCACGGGGGGCGCTCTTTTTCTCTTGCTTGGCATAGCCGTAATAGGGGATGACCGCCGTGATCCGGGCGGCAGAGGCGCGCTTGAGCGCGTCGAGCATGATCAACAGTTCCATCAGGTGATGGTTGACGGGGGTGCAAGTCGGCTGCACGACGAACACATCGGCCCCGCGCACGCTCTCTTCCAGCAGCACCCGCGTTTCGCCGTTGCGGTAGGAGTCGACCACGGCCTTGCCCAGCGGGATTTCCAGATGCTGGCAGATCGCCTCAGCCAGGGGCCGGTTGGCGTTGCCCGAAAAAATCAGAAGCTGCCTGCTCATCCCGCCCGCCTTATCTGTGTCCCTGTGCTTATTTCGCCGGGTCGGGGGCCACGTCCCCCCCGGTGTCCGCTGCTTGCGGGGCATCGACGGGTGTGAGCTTGCGGATCGCCCGCGCCGGTAAGCCCACCACCAGGGTGTACGGGGCCACATCTTTGGTCACCACCGATCCGGCCCCGGTCTGCGCGCCCTCGCCCACGGTGATGGGTGCGACCAGCAGCGTGTCGCTGCCGATGAACACGCCCGCGCCGATGGTCGTCTGGCCTTTTTCGTGCCCCCCCCGGTTGAAGTTGACGGTGATCGTGCCTGCGCCGATGTTGGTGTGTGCGCCGATGGTGGCGTCGCCGATGTAGCTGAAATGCCCCATCGCCACCCCTGGCCCCAGCCGCGAGGCTTTGACCTCGGCAAAGTTGCCCAGGTGGACATGGCTGCCCAGCACTGTGCCGGGCCGGGTGTGGTTGAACGAGCCGATGTCCACGTCGCTCTCCAGCGTGCTGCTCTCGATCAACGATGCGCCGATGCGGCTGCGGTCGCCCACTGCGGAGTTGACGATGCGGGCCATCGGCCCGATAGCACAATCGCTGCCGATGCGGGTCGTGCCTTCCAGATGCGTGCCGGGCTGAATGATCGTATCCTGACCGATGGTGACGTCGAGGCCGATAAAAGTGGAGGGTGGGTCCACCAGGGTGACGCCCTCGTCCATCCAGTGGACGCGGATGCGGTCGCGCACCAGGCGCTCGGCCTCGGCCAGTTGTAC
>JBBSEL010000590.1:0-3838 GCA_038239755.1 Chloroflexia bacterium
GCCGGGTTGTTGGGGCGTGTGGGGACGATGGAATTGGAAGCGGGCCGGATGGAGCGCATCGACCAGTGGATCCGCCAGTTTCCGGCGGCGGATCGCCAGCGCCGCGCCCCGCTGCTGCTGCTGGAAACCCGGCTCCTGGCGGCCCAATCGCAGTATGTCGCCGCCGGGGAAGTGCTGGCGCGGGCCGAGCGCCTGCTGCGGGTGACGGGCGACCAGGAGGGCCTGGCCGAAATGTTGAGCCTCAAGGCGCAACTGGCCGCCGTGCGCACCGATGGGCGGCTGATGATCCGGCTGGCGCAGCAGGCGCTGGCGATCCCGGAAGCGTCGCCCGCCACCCGCGCCCACGCCCAGCACGCCGCCGCTAGCGGCTATGCCTGCGCGGGGGTGGGGGGGCGGGCCGATGCCGCCTTTGAGGCGACCCTGGCGATGTATGAGTTGGCGGGCGACGTGCAGAGCACGGCGGTGGTGTCGTCCGACTGGGGTTATGCGCTGGTGATGCGCGAGGATTTCCGCCGGGCCATCGAGCAGTTGAACCGGGCGCTGGATTATGCCCGGCAGGCGCACAATAGCCGGTTGCAAGCCCTGGTGCTGTGCAACCTGGCCGTGGTCCACCAGGCGCAGGGCGCGGCGGCGAGTGCGGAAGAGAACCTGAGCGCGGCGCTGGCGATTGCCCGGCAACTGCGCTGGCGGCGGGTCGAGGTCGAAAGTTTGCTGGGGCTGGCTGAGATCGCCCTGGAGAGCAAAGGCGTGGATGCCGCGATGCTGCTCTATCAGGAGGCCATCGACATTGCCCGCCGGGGGGTGCCGGGGGCGCTGAGCGAAGCGTTGGCCGGGCAAGCCCGCTGCCTGCGGCGGCTGGGGCGCTACGCCGATGCCGCCGGGGTGGCCCGCCTGGGCCTGGAAAGCGCGCCCAACGGCCCGGTCTCGTTCGAGGCGGCGCTCTGTTGCCTCGAACTGGGGGCGACCACCCTGATCCATTCGCCAGAGGAGGCGTTGCCGCTCTTGCGCGAGGCCGCCGGGGTGCTGATCCGGTTGGACCGCAAGCGGGCGGCAGCGCGGGCGGCGGCGCTCCTGGCGACGGCGCTGTTCGCCGTCTACGATTACCGTGCCGCCGAAGCGGCGTTGGAGCAAGCCTCTCTGCTGGCTGGGGACGGGAGCAGTACGACCATCCTGGCGGCGGAACTCGCCACCGTCTATGGCCTGCCCCTCTTGCGGCGGGCCGACCACAGCGGGCGCTACAGCGGGTTGTTCGCGGCGGTCACGCGCTATCTGGAAGCTGCGTACCCGGAAGCGACCGCTGCTGCCGCTCAGCCCGATGGCCTGCTCCAGATCGTGCGCGAACGCCCGCATATTCTGGAAGTGTACAGCCTGGGCGGGGCGAACGTCTATCGGGATGGGACGGCGCTGACCAAGGCGGACTGGCAAACGGCGACGGCGAAGGAGCTTTTTTATTATTTTGTCGAACACCCAGAGGGGCGGCGGAAAGAGGTGATCCTGGCCGCGCTCTGGCCCGATCAAAGCTACAGCCGGGCCAACGATAATTTTCACACCTCGATGCGGCGGCTGCGCAGTGCGTTGGGCATGGATATGGTCAAGGTGGATGACAATGTCTACCGGTTGAACCCGCTGTTGCCGTTGTGGCACGACGGCACCGAGGCGCAGATCCTGATCACCCGCGCCCGCGCCGCCGTTGATGCCACCGAGGCGCGTCCCTGGTGGACGGCTGCCGCCGACCTGCTCAACGGGCCGTTTGCCGACGAGTTTTACCGTGACTGGGCCGGGGCGCGCCGCCAGTTCTGGGAGACGAGCACCCGCGAGGTGCTGACCTGGCTGGCCGATGATGCGCTGGAGCGGGCCGCCCCCGACGAGGCGGTGGCCTGGGGGCAACGGCTGCTGGCGCTGGACCCGCTGGATGAAGCGGCCCATGTGCTCTTGCTGCGGATCTATGCGGCGGCGGGGCGGCGCACCATGCTCAGCCAGCAGTATAACGCGCTGTGCCGGGTGCTGGAAGAGGAACTGGGCGCGCAACCCAGCCGCCAGACCCGCGATCTCTACCAGCGCCTGCTCCTGGGCGTGGCCCCCCAGGCACGGAGCGCCGGGGAATAAGGCAGGGCACGCCCCGCTGCTGCGCGGTACGGCGTGCCCACAGGCCGGGCGTGGGAGCGGCGGTTAGTCGTGGAAGAAGGTCTTCAGAAACGCCGCCACCACATCAGGGTCGAAGTGCTGCCCGGAGAGGGCCTGGATATGGTCACGGACCTGATCGGCGGGCCAGGCCGGGCGGTAGGGGCGATCCGAGCAGAGGGCATCCCACACATCGACCACCGCAAAGATCCGCGCCGCCCAGGGGATGTCCTTACCGCGCAGGCCGTGGGGATAGCCACTGCCGTCCCAGCGTTCGTGGTGATAATAGGGGATAGTCAGGGCCGGGCGCAAGAAGGCGATGGGGGCCAGTAGGTCATAGGCGTAGACCGGGTGGCGCTGCATAATCACCCATTCTGCGGGGGTAAGCGGGCCAGTCTTGAGCAAGATCGCGTCGGGAATGCCCATTTTGCCGATGTCGTGGAGCAACGCTCCCCGCTGGATGTGGATCAGGTCGCTCCCGCTCACGCCCAGGGTGTGAGCCAGCCGCAGGGTCAATTCGGTGACCCGCTTGGTGTGCCCTTCGGTTTCGCGGTCGCGCAAGTCCAAGGCCCGTGACCAGCCTTCGAGCGTGGTCTCATAGGCCAGCCCCAGTTCCTGGTTGAAGCGTTGCAGATCTTTGAAGAGGCCCGCGTTGTCGATGGTGATCGCCGCCTGATCGGCCAGGGTCGCCAGAAACTCCATGTCCTCCGGCGGCAAGCACAAGGGGGTGCGGTGGAAGATCTCCAGCACCCCCTGGACCTGATCGTTCGCGATCAGCGGCAGGGCGTAATAAGTGGTGAACCCGGCGGCGGCCACGCGGGCGGCAGCATGCCCCTCGACTGCCGCCGCCACGCTGGGTACATAGACCAGGCGCTGGCCCGCGATCGCTTGCCGGGCGAATTCGCTCTCGGCTTGCAGCCACACCTGGCTCAGCCGTTCGGTCTCGATGCCGCGCGCGGCAGCGTAGGAGAGGGCACCGTTCGGCGTGTTGAGCAGTAACACCGCCGTGGCATCGACCTCTAGCTGGGTGATGATCTGGTCGAGGATGGTGTTGAGGGTGCCGAGGAAATCGCGGCTGGTGATCCGGGTGTGGTCCACCGTCCGCAGGGCGGCCAGCCGGGCTTTCTGGCGCCCCATTTCGGTCAGTGCCCAGTTTTGCAGGGTCACATCGCGGGCGACGATGAGGTGCTGGCCGGGCAGAAAATTCGCCGTGGCGCTGACTTCGGCATCGCGCAGGGTGCGGTCGGCGCAGCAGAACTGGAAGGACGAGTCGAAATGGCCCTGCCCGTCCAGCGTTTGCCAGGCCCGTTGAAAGGCCAGCGCCGTGGGCGAGGCCAGCAAATCGACAAAGCGATGTTGCAACAGCTCGGCCCGCGCCATACCACACAGCAGGCAGGCGGCAGGGTTGGCGGCCACGATGCGCTGCGCTGCGTCTACAATCCACATAGCATCCGGGGCATGCTCGAAGATCGCCCAGAATTGGCGCGGACCGAGCCGCCCACCCGCTCGATGATCATCGGGGGGGGGTACGCTCACGTCCTGATCCTCGTGTAGAGGCCGTGGCCGCGTATAATTTCGAAGTGCCATAATGCTCCCGATCTGCCGGTCTGCATGCTGCCCAGACCTCGAAAGGTGGTCAGTGGTGTGGTCAAAGCGTCTCTGAGCCAACATTCTCTGTTTAGCCCGCAGATGCCCTGCGGTTGCAACCTCTTGTGGA
>JBBSEL010000591.1:0-3830 GCA_038239755.1 Chloroflexia bacterium
ACCGACTGCCCCGAGGAGTCCGCGTTGCCCTGGTCGTTGTTGCATAAGGATCTCCTATCCTGCTGAAGCAAGCTGAGTGTGTCGTCGACCGGCCCCAGCATAGTTGGGGCCGGAAAGGCGGTCTTAGCGCCGCGCCGGGGTCAGGGTGTCGCGCCAGCCGCACCGGCATCCACGCCCGCCCGGCGTCTCGGCTAGGCGACCCTCTCCAGTATAGCAGCGTAACATGAAGGAAACATGAATCCGCCTGGAGTGTCCGGCCCGGCAGAGGCCCGTGATGGGGCGGCTCAGCGGCACTCCAGGCGGGGCCAGGGGCGGCAGGCCTATCCGGTGCGGCCTTGGTGCGCTGCGCGCCACCCCCGGCGCGGGAACCCGTCCGCCCCGTTAGTCGCGTTCCGTTGGGCGGGCGCTTCGAGCAGAAGACGGATTCATCTGCTCTTCATCTACTCTTCATCTGCTCTTGTTAGGCTAGAGCTATCCCGGTGCAGCGCCCGGCGCACAAAGGCGTGCGCGCTAGCCCGATCGGGAGTACGGGGCGGGATGGTCGGCGGTAGCATAGCCCGTCGGCCTTTCCCAACCACGCCCGTTAGGGCCGTCCGGCGCGTCGTGATTCTGCCGCCCGTGGATGAACGAGACCCCTCCCCTAGCGAGTGTTCGCATCTTTGCGCTCCTCGCCGTGCTGGGCGCGAACGGTCCGCAAAGGTGTAGCAGCCCTCAGGTAGGCGGCCTGCGGGAGAGGGGATTACGGCATGACGATCGTCCGATCCCGAGTGCCTGCGGTCAGCGCGCTCGGCCACGGCGGAGTCACCCCCGCGGTCGCCCTAGCGGTGATCCTCCTGGCGGGGTTGCTGCTCCGTAGTCCCTGGCTCATGACGCCGGGCTACAACGGCATGGGCGTCTGGAAGGCTTGGGCCTACGGCACCACCCAGGTGGGCCTCGGCGGGGTGTACCGCTTGCAACAAACTCCCGAGCCGGCCCTGACCCTGACCACCCTCGGCCAGGCGCTCAACGGGACCCTCCCGCTGGTGAAGGTCGGGTTCCCCGACCGGGCCTTCGATCCCGATTATCCCCCCGGCACCTTCTATCTGCTGGGGTCGCTCGCCCGCCTCTATCGGGCCTGGGTCTCGCCCACCTTCCATGATGGCCCCTTATTGAACCTGTTCATCAAGTTGCCCCTCGTGCTGGCCGAACTGGGAACCGCGCTGCTTCTCGGCTGGGTTGGCAGACGCCGCTACGGCGCGCAGGCGGGGCTGATCGCTTGCGCCACGTACTGGCTCAATCCGGCGGTCCTGCTCGGCGGGACCATTCTGGCCTTTCTGGATGCGCTGTACGGGTTGGCCCTGGTCGCCGGGGCGGTCGCTCTGCTCCAGGGTCGTCCCCGCGGCCTGTGGCTGGGATGGGCCCTCGCCCTGGCGCTCAAGCCGCAACCGCTGCTCCTGGTGCCCGCGCTGGTGCTCTTGACCTGCCGGGCGGGACCGGTTCGGCTCGGGCGGCATGTGGCGGCAGCGGGGAGTCTGCTGCTGACGCTGAGCCTACCGATGCTGGGATCGGGGCATCTGCTGGGGCTGATCTGCGGCATCGCCGGGAACGCCCACGAGGGTTATATCTCCGCGAATCAATTCAACTTCTGGTGGCTGTGGTCCTACATCTATGCCCGGCGGCATGGGCATCCCCTGGCGGGGATCCTTCAGCAGGGACAAGTGCAGGGCCTGGGCACCGGGCATCTGCAACTGTGGGGCTGGGGGTTGTTTGCCCTATGGACGCTCTTCCTGGGCGTGATTTGGTGGCGCCGCCCCCGCGCACCTAGCGGGGAAGCGCCCCCCGGCACCGAGGGGGTACTGCTGCTGGCTTTACAGTTCTACGGCGGGGTCATGCTGCTGACCTCGATGCACGAGAATCACCTGCTTGGCGTCTTGCCGCTCCTGGCGCTCGCTGCGGTGTGGGGGGGACCGCTCTGTGCCGCCAGTAACCGGTTACCGGGGCTGCTCTATCTCGGCGTGTCGGTCGTCACCGGGGCCAATCTGCTGATGATCTTTGGGCTGGGGGTGGGGGCCCCCTATCCCTTGCCGCGGGTGTGGGGCGGGCTGGATGGCAGCCTGGTGCTCACCGGCCTGAACCTGCTGATCTTTGCGCTGGGGGGCCTCGGCTGGGCATGGCGCTGTGGCGCGCTGCAGCCTCCGTGGGCGCATGAGGGTTTTACCGCGCCATCGATGCGGCCCGCACAATAAGCGCATGGGTCCCCATTAGGGTCCCGGCTGGTCCGCCGGTGGCCCCTCCGGCATATTGTGTGCATCAAGATACCGTGCTATCCTGGCTACATGATGTAGTATCGCCAATGGCCGCGCAGTTGTGTCGGAAGCAACGCCGCATTCCGCTGGAGGGAGGCGATTTCTAGGCGATCTGCCGTACTGTACCTGGACAGCGGGTGGGGCGGGCTACGCCTGGCCGGAGCCGGTCTGCGGTGGGGCCACTCGGCCCACGCGCAGTCCGCCGCCGCGGCGGCGATCCCGCCCCAACTCACGGCCACGTCCAGCCCCACCCCTGTAATGATACCGCTGGCGAACCCTTGCTGAGCGCCAATCTCCGCCCGGGGTGCTTGGTAAATCGAGCCCGTTGGGGTAGTATCGGGGCAACCGACCCTTGCCGCTGTAGCTCCTGGAGGTCTCTCATGTCCCTACGCTCGCCTGCCGCCTACCTTATTCCCGAGGATACCGCCTTGGCTGCCCGTGCCTCCTTTCCTCAGGGCCACCCCTTGTTGCGGATCGCCGATGAGTTCGGGCTGCTTTATGCCAACGCTCAGTTCGCCGCCTTGTTTTCTCCGACGGGGCAGCCCGCCCTTGATCCGGCCCGCCTCGCCCTGGTTACAGTCTTCCAATTCATGGAGGGGCTGACCGATGCCCAAGCTGCCGACGCCGTGCGCGGACACCTCGCCTGGAAGTATGCCCTCGCCCTCCCGCTGCATCATTCTGGCTTCGATAGCTCGGTGTTATCGGAGTTTCGCGCCCGCCTCATCGCTGGTGGCCTGGAACGACAGTTGCTCGATACGCTGCTCGACACTCTACAGGAGCGTGGTTTACTCAAAGCTCGTGGGCGGGTCCGCACCGATTCCACCCATGTCCTAGCAGCGGTACGTTCCTTGGGGCGGCTGGTTAATTGCGCGGAAACCCTGCGCGCCGCGCTCAACGCGCTGGCCGAGGCGGACCCTGCTTGGCTCAGCGCGCTGATCACGCCCGAGTGGGTGGCGCGCTACAGCCACCGGGTGAGTGACTATCATCTGCCCAAAGGCAAAGAAGCCAGAAGCGCCATGGCCACCCTCATTGGTGCTGATGGCCGACACTTGCTGACGGCTGTATATGCTGAAGCAGCACCGCCGTATTTGCGCTGGCTGCCTCAAGTACAGGTATTACGCGCAATTTGGGTGCAGCAATTCCATGCTCCGGCCGCCGATGGGATAGTGCGTTGGCGGGAAGTGGCGGACCTACCCCCGGCGGGCTTACTCATCGTCTCGCCGTATGATGTCGAGGCTCGCACCGGCAACAAACGGGAACACCGTTGGGTGGGCTACAAAGTCCATCTCACCGAGACGTGCGATGAAGCTATACCGCATCTGATCACCCATGTGGAGACCACCACGGCCACCGCGACGGATGAAGCAGCCTTGGAGCCGATCCATCAAGCGCTCCAGGAACGCGATCTGTTGCCGGCTGAACACTTGGTTGACGCGGGCTACGTCGATTCCGCCCGCTTGGTCGCCAGCCAGCAGCGCTATGAGGTCCGCTTCGTCGGCCCGCTGACCGCCGACATAAGTTGGCAAGCACAGGCCGAACAGGGCT
>JBBSEL010000592.1:0-3830 GCA_038239755.1 Chloroflexia bacterium
ATCAAAGCCCGGTCAATGCCGGGCCAACGACCGGGTTGGGTTGGACGGTCTAACGACGCGGCTTTGCGCACCCGCCAGTGCGTGCAACATATTAAAAGAAGCGAATACTGTTGCTGTAGGGGCGTCCGGCGGACGCCCTGTTGGGGGTCGCTCCCCAATCCGGCGGGATACCCGATCAGGGCGTCCACCGGACGCCCCTACGCCAGCGAGGGGAGTTACGGCAGCATAACAACGTTGTGCCAACCATGGTTCACCAGCCGGAGTTGTATGAGCGCGGCGAACATCCCCGCTTTCGGGATTGGTGTTGAAGCAGGCATCGACGGATGCATTGGAGCAAGCAGCGGGCCACGCGATCAGGCATCGAATAGCAGGCGATCCAGGCCGCGCACCAGGCCGGTGACGGCCATGACCCGTTGCGCGGCCAGCAGCGTGCCGCCGACATATGGCGCGGCCCCGGCCCCGGCATCGTGGCGGATGGTCAGGCGCTCATCGGGCAGGCCGAAGATGGTCTCGAAGGCGATGACGTAGCTGTGCAGGCGCACCGAATGGACCGGCGTCCCGGCGATGGACGCGCCCCGCGCCTCGTTGGCCCCAACGGTCTGGTCAACCGGCAGATCCAGGTGGTTGGGCGCGACCGCTGCCAGGGCTTCGGCCAGTTCGCGGGTGGTGCCGCTGGGCGCGTCGATCTTGTCGGCGTGGGCGTAGTCGATGATTTCCCACGAGGGCAAGTGCTGGGCAGCCAGCAACGCGAAATGCTTTGCCAGGGCGGCGGTGATCGAGAAGTTCCCGGCGGCGATCACGCCTAGCCCCTGCTGCCGGGCGTGCACGTCGATCTCGGCGTAATCGTCCGCCGTCAGCCCGGAGGTACCGATCACCACCCGCACGCCGTGGTCCAGCGCGAGGAGCGTGCGCGCTTTGACCGAATCGGGTTTGGTGTAGTCGATCAGCACGTCGGGCCGCGCAGGCAGCACCTCCTCGAACGAGGCCACGACGGGGAAGCCGACTGGCGATTCGCTCAGCACCTCGCCTACATCGCGGCCCGCACCCTGGCGCGCGATCACCCCAACCAGCGTAAAATCGGCGGTGTGCAGCAGGCGGCGGGTCACCGCGCTACCCGCCCAGCCGGTGCCCCCGGCCACACAGATTTTAATCGGCATGGGTATCCCCTCCTTGCTGCGCCTACTCTAGCGCCTTTGCCCCGGCTTGTCAACACGCGGAGGCGGAAGATTCGGTCAATAACCGTCGCTGCCCGTTGTAGGATATGGCTCTGCCCATTGATGGTCGGGCGTCCCTAATACCTGAGGCATCCGACCATCAATGGGCAGAGCCATATCCTACAGGTACGGGGCAGGATGATTGGGTCTCAGGTGGATGGGGCGAAACGCGGGGTCAATCGTCGCCTGCGGTCTCCCCTTCCAGGCGGGCCAGCACCGTGGCGAGGTCGGGCGGCAGGGGGGCGTCGAAGGTGCGCCATTCGCCGGAGGTGGGCAGGGTGAAGCCGAGCCGGGTGGCGTGGAGGAACTGGCGGGTGAGGCCGAGGAGTTTGGCTTCGTGGACGGTGCGGCGGCCATAGACCGGATCGCCCATGACCGGGTGGCCGATGAAGGCGAAATGGACCCGGATCTGGTGGGTGCGCCCCGTTTCCAACCGCGCCCGCAGGAGGGTCAGGTGGCCGTAGGCGCGTTCGATGCTGTAGCGGGTGCGGGCGGCGCGGCCTTCGGGCACCACCGCTTGCTGCTTGCGTTCGCGGGGGTTGCGGCCAATGGGGGCATCGATCAGCCCGGTCGGCGGGGTGGGCGTGCCCAGCACCAGCGCCAGGTATTCTTTCTGCATCGTCCGCGCCTGGTGCTGGCGGACCAGATCGGCGTGCGCCGCGTCCGTCTTGGCGACCACCAGCAGCCCGCTGGTATCCTTGTCGAGCCGGTGGACGATGCCGGGGCGGATCTCGCCGTGCAGCGACAGGTCGGTGGTGTGGGCCAGCAGCGCGTTGACCAGCGTGCCCCCGGCGTGCCCCGGCGCGGGGTGGACCACCAGCCCGGCGGGCTTGTCGATCACCAGCACCTCGGCGTCTTCGTAGACCACGGTCAAGGGGATCGCTTCGGCGCGGAGCGCGACGGGCGCGGGCGGCAGGATATCCACCGTCACCGTGTCGCCTGCCTTGAGCCGGGCGCTGGCCTTCGCCGGGCGGCCATTGACCAGCACGCGCGCCTCGGTGATCAGTTGCTGCCCGTAGGCGCGGGATAACTCCGGCTGGAGCTGGGGCACCGCCTGGTCCAGCCGCGTGCCCTCCAGTTCGGGGGGAATGGTATATGTTTCCATAGGATTGGATGCTAGATGTTTAGGAGTGGAGGATGTGGAACGATGAGCGGTCAACTCGACAGCAGACCAAAAGCGCTAGCGGCGTTTAGCCCCTGGCGTGCGCCGCCGCCCCTGGATCGATTTGAGGACCGCCCAGGCCCACAGCCCGCCCACCAGGGCGATGCAGCCCGCGATGCCCAGCGGCGTGACCGGGGCGGTGATAGTGCCCGCCGGGCGGGCCCTGCGTACCGGTCGCTCAGCCTCAGTTGTCATGGTCGCCTCCTTTTGCGCGGCGGGGGTCACTGCCGAGTCTGCCGCCGGGGGTGCGGCCTCGCCCGTGAACAGAAACCCCACCAGCAACACCAGCACCCCGACGGTGATCGAGCTGTCGGCCACATTAAAAGTGGGGAACTGGTAGACCGTGTCGCCCAGCGTCACCCGCGCAAACGACGGGGTCAGGAAATCGACCACGTAGCCCAGGCGCACCCGGTCGATCAGGTTGCCCAGCGCCCCGCCCAGGACCAACCCTAGCGCCAGTAGCAGGTGCCAGGGCACCCCTTCGGGCCGGGCGTTCAGGCGCGGCACCATGATCACGATCACGGCGATGACGGCGATGGCGATGGCCCCCAGCACCCAGCCCCCGCTCTGGAACAGACCGAAGGCCGCGCCGCGATTCTCCAGGTAGTGCAGATCGATGATGCCGGAGATCACGATCTGCCCGTGAACGGGGGCCGCCGGGCCGAACGCCGCCACGATCAGCGCCTTGGCGATCTGGTCGGTGATCACAACCAGCCCGGCCACCAGGGCGACCAGGGCCAGGGGTTTCCACCCGGCGCGGGCCGCCGGACGAGGAGCCTCGCGGGTGGTCGAATCCAGGCGGGCGGATGACGTAGAAACCGAAGCGTCTATCGGAACTGCTCCTCGCGGGCCTGGTCTTCGATACAGAAGGTGGCATAGGGCCGGGCTTCCAGCCGCTCGACCGGGATCACCTTCCCGCAGCGCTCACACTTGCCATAGGTGCCGTCGGTCACCCGCGCCAGCGCATGGTTCACCTGCGCCAGCAGGTGCTCGCTGTTGCCGCGCAAGCTCAGGGCCGTCTCTTGCTGCTCCAGTTCGGTTGCATCGTCGGCGAAATGGTTGCCGACCCCCCCGCGCTGCGGGTCGAGCGGATCGGCACTCTCGATCACCTCCCGCGTCATCTCGGTCAACTCGCCTTCCATCCGGGCGCGCTCCTCTTCGAGCCGCCCCTTCCAATATACCAGATCAATTTCAGCCATAACCGTGGTACTCGCCTTTCTGCCGGGTCCAGCCCGCATCGTCTCGGATTATAGCACAAAGCGCACTCATCGGGCAAACGTGAGACGTGATGCGTGATGGCGAGTACTGCGTATTGCGTATTGCGTATTGCGTCATCCCTGATCCCTAATGTCACATTTCACGTTTCACGTTTCACGTTTCACGAGCCACGAGCCACGAGCCACCCGCCTCACGGTGGCACCACATACGTAGCGAACAGATGCACCCCGCTGTGG
>JBBSEL010000593.1:0-3825 GCA_038239755.1 Chloroflexia bacterium
CATCGTCCACGATCAAAACCTTCATCCTTGGCCTGTCTCCCTCTCGTTTGACTAGCGCAGTGGTGGGGTCCGTTTAGTTTCGGCGACGCCTAGCCTGAGTATACCATAAAGGGGGGCGCCGGGTGGCGATCGCTGCCAGAAACCAACCCACCGCCGCCCCGCTCTCGTCCAGACACAAAAGAGCAGGCCCAAAGAGGAACGCCACTCTCGGGCCTGCTTGGGTTTCCTCACCTTAACGCGAGGATGAACCGACGTATTGGGGTGCTGGCCCTGGCCGGGCCGCTTATCCGACCAGCTGGGGCGCCGGGGTGAAGATCGGCGAGGGCGTTGTGGCGCGGTGCAGCACCTTCGTGGCAATCAGCGTGCGCAGGTAGGGCAGTATGAACGTGTCCAGCCCATAGAAGCTCACGCCCGGCCCGGCGAACACCAGCGCCGCTTCCATCGCCAGCATATAGCCGTTCGCGCTGGTGCTACCGGCCAGGATAAAGTTCAGGTTCATCAGCGCGCCACAGAACGCGGCCCACTTGGTGAACAGGCCCACCAGTAGGGCGGTCCCTACCAGCACTTCGCCGCCGGCCACCAGCTAGCTGAAGACGCGTTCATTCGGGATGGCGACGCTGTTCAGGAAGTCGCCGTACTAGCCGAACACAGACGGGTGCGCGCCCGTCGTTTTGGCCAAGGCACCCGCCAGGAAACCGTGAATGCCCGTCGGAACCTGGTCGCCCACCCAGGCGGCGCTCTGCATTTTCTCCAGCCCGGCCGTGATCCATTCATAGGCGAGCAGCAGCCGCAGCGCCAGCCAGAAGATCCCCGTCACCCGCCGATTTTTCAGCAGTTGCGTCAAGCCGTTCATCGTCAGGCCCCTTTCTGCTCTCGACTCTCTGCATGCAGAGAAATAATTCGTGAATGATGGCCGACAGCCCATTTTCTTTTCTGTTAGCCGTCCGTATGTGTTTATTATCGCGGGTCCAGGTGCCGGGGCGGGTTGCCGTGGGTAAACAAACGGTGTAAATCGGCAAGAACCAGGTGAAAATTCCGCAGGTGCGATTACGTAGCCGGAGGCGCCGCCGGCAGCGGGGCGCGCACACGTAGCCCCGGCATCTGGGGGCTTTGTATCGCCTTGTAAGGCGACACTGCCGAGCCGGAGGAGTTGCTGGAACTCACTACAGCCCTGGGTGGCCATGACGATCATGTTCGTTTGGACTTCAGCGGCGATCCGCAAGATCACCGGGGCCGGCGCGCCGGGATCGGTGGGGCTACTGGATGGAGGTTGGAAGGGAGATCGTGCGCGCTGCGCCAGGCGCCACCGCAGGTGCGCCTGACCACCACAGTTGCGCGTGCCTCCCTTGACCCAGCGGAGGTAGGCGCAAGAGCGTGCTAGATCCTCCCGCAGATTTTTACCAACTTGTTACTCATATATACCCGTTTGTCACCGCTGTATATCGAGTCTATCGCCGGCGGATGGTATACTGAAATCAGATTAATGATTATTGTGACGTCAACCACAATCAATGCGAGAGAAAGAAGGTCCCGGTATGACCAAGACAGCAGATAGCGTGTTTTCGCTCCTCGTCGTCGTTCTGATGGTCCTCACCATGCCGCTCTATGCCCTGATATCGTTCATCCGGGCCTCGCGCCGCCAGCAGGCCGGTCTTCGCTGAGCAAGGGGAAGCGCACACCGGAGCGCAAGAAGGGGTAAGACCAAGGTACGTGTAATTTAGAGACATAGTGAGCAAAAAGCTGGTTCGTTCGATCCAACACTCCGACATTGAGGTGATTCACCCGCTTTATCCCCTACATATAGCAAATAATGTAACTGGCCGCTTTGCGCGCATCTCGGCAACCATCCCGACTGCGATTTCTACCAAGCGCAAATGGCTACCCGCATTAGGGTTCTTTTGCGCAATATCTCTAAATTACACGTACCTTGGTCTTACCCCAAGTTCTGCCGGATGTGGGGGCGGTCGTTCACCGCAACGGTTCCACTCTCATCGGTGCCTGACACCGCCCTGGCACTTCCACCGGCCTCCATGGTGGAAGCACCGTATCAGCGGCCTCCGGCACGGCGACCTCCGATCGAGGTTGTGCCTGCTGCTGCGCTGCTGCGGCGAGCAGCCTGACGATGTCGAGGTCCAGGCGGAAGGCTGGACGGCGGAGCAAGTGACCGCCGTCGAGCAGGCGCGCCTGCTCGTCAGCCGCAACCATGCTGGCGACCACGAACCCCTGGCGCAGGTGCTCGGCACCGCCGGCTTCAGCGTGCACGAAGTGCCTGTTTGACCGCCGGGCGTGCCCCGTCGGAAAACCTCGCATTGACCGCCGGGTACAGCCCCGGCCGGGCGGCAGCGCTACAAAGCGATGGGGGCGTTGCGCCGTATCCCTACTTGGGTCTTATGCTAGTTCCAGCGCATTTAGGCACGACCAGATGCCGATTCTACGCACTAGCCCGGTTCCTAGCGGCCCATTTTAGCCTTGCGAAAACGAACTAGCATAACACCCTACTTATTTCGGGTTCTTTGAGGATTTGAGTGAAAGGTCACTTGCAGCGAAAGGCCCCCTTGCGTAAGATGGGAGGTGCAACCCACCCCATTGTACTCAAGGAGGCCCTGCTGATGGTTAGTATACTGCCCGATCATTGGTCGGTCAATGCGGACGATCCGACCGCCCTGACGCGGTTGCTGGCCCTGCCGGAGTTGGTCGTGACCACGGTGGAATACGCTGCTGGGCGCGGCGGTGTGGTGCTGCACTGTCGGCTGGTCGCTCGCAGTACGCTCTGCCCCACCTGCGCGCAATCCACGACGCGCCTCCATCAAGTCGCGCACGCAGCGGTGCGCGACTTGGCCTGGGCCGGGCAGCCCTGCTATCTGGAGGTTCCGGTGCGCCGCTTCGCCTGTGCCACCTGCCGCCACCCGTTCACCGAGCGCTTGGACACGGTGGCCCCCTATGGCCGCTTCACTCAACGCTATGCGGCCAGCCTGGTCGCCCAATGCTGCAGCACCGCGTTCCTGACGGTAGCCCGGCGGGAGGGTTTGGGCTACAAAGCGGTTGAGGGCTGCTTTTATCGCCACGCCCCCACTGCCCCGGAAGCGCCGCCAGTGGAGGTGGTGCAGCGGCTGGGGCTGGATGAAATTGCCCTCAAGAAGGGCCAACACTATACCCTGGTGCTCTCGGACTTGGACCGCAAGCGCGTGCTGACGCTGCTGCCCGAGCGCACGCAAGCGGCGTTGACCGCCTATTTCATGACCTGGACCCCCGAGCAACGGGCGGCGGTGACGGACGTTGCGGTGGACCTGTGGGAACCGTATCATTTGACCGTGCGCGCCTGTTTGCCGAATGCCCACTGCACGGCGGATCGCTTTCACGTGATGAAGAACCTCAATGACCGCCTGACCGAGGCACGGCGGGAGGTGCAACGCGGCCTGGCGACGCCCGTGTAATGTGCGAAAAACCATCCACGGAAGAAAAGTGGTCAGGCTGCATCACGATCATAGTTGGGGATGATGCCACCTAACACATTTCGGCATTTTATAGGACCCTTTCGCAGACCGCGTTCGATCGGTATTGGGCAGCGCTGTTCAATCCCTTGGTGGGGCCGTGCCTGGTTGAAGTAGGCGACGTATTCGGTCATCACCCGCTGTAAATGTGTCTGATTCATGATTATTAGCTTGTCCAATACCTCTTCGCGAACCGATCGTACCCGGCGCTCGGCAAAAGCATTGGCGGTGGGTGTCCGGTAAGGGGTGCGCCATATTTCGATGCCTTCGCTGGCGAGCACACGGTCGAAGCTGGGCGGAAACTTCGCAGCACGATCATGGATCAGGCAGCGCC
>JBBSEL010000594.1:0-3824 GCA_038239755.1 Chloroflexia bacterium
ATGAACAACGGCCCGGTGCGCCGCCTCCACGCCCCGCTCATCCTGATCAACACCGGGGGCCGCCCGGCCCCGCCCGATGTGGAGGGGTTGGACGCGGTGCCGGTGCTGACTTCGACCACGATCATGGAACTGGACACCGTGCCCGACCACCTGATCGTGCTGGGCGGGGGCTACATCGGCCTGGAGTTCGCCCAGATGTTCCGCCGCTTCGGCAGCCGGGTCACGGTGGTGCAGCGCGGTGGGCAATTGCTGGCCCAGGAAGACCCGGACGTGGCCGACGCGGTGGCGGAGATCCTGCGCGAAGATGGGATCGAGATCTTGCTGAAGACGGCAGCGGTACGCGGCGGAGCCGGGAAGGATGGCGGTGTGCAACTGACCGTCCGCACCGCCGACGGGGAACAGACCCTCACCGGGTCGCACTTGCTGGCGGCGGCGGGGCGCGTGCCCAACACCGACCGGCTGGACCTGCCCGCCGCCGGGGTGGCAATGGACGAGCGGGGCTATATCAAGGTCAACGACAAGCTGGAGACGAACGTGCCCGGCATCTATGCGATGGGTGACGTGAAGGGTGGCCCGGCCTTCACCCACATTTCGTACGACGATTACCGCGTCCTCCAGCGCCGCCTCGTGGACGGCGAGGACGCGACCATCACCGGGCGGCAGGTGCCCTATACCGTGTTCATCGACCCGCAACTGGGCCGGGTGGGGCTGAGTGAAGCGCAAGCGCACAAGGACAAGCGCAAGATCCGCGTCGCCAAAATGCCGATGGAAAACGTGGCCCGCGCCGACGAGGTAGACGAAAAGCGCGGCTTCATGAAAGCTATCGTAGACGCCGAAACCGAGCAGATCCTGGGCTGCGCCGTGCTGGGGCTGGAAGGCGGGGAGATCATGGCGATGCTCCAGATCGCTATGCTGGGCCAGGTGCCCTACCCCGTCCTGCGCGACGGCATCTTCGCCCACCCCACGCTGGCCGAGTCGCTCAACAACCTGTTCGGCAGCTTCACTGACGAAGAGGACAAGTAGCCGCGACCCGACAATCAGGCGTTCAAGGCGGGTAGGATTTCGTTGATAAGCAGTTCGAGCGTGGTCAGGTCAGGGAACCCGCCGCAATCGAGCAGGAATGTGTCCACCCCCAACGCGATGAAGGGGCACATCTGCGCGACCAATTGCGACGGCGTGCCGACAAAGTCGAAATCCTCACCGTCGGGGTCGTAGCGGTCTCCGGCTAAGGCGGTGGCCTGGGCCTGAGTCGGCGCGCAGATGCACCCCCCACACCACGAGCGCCGCACCGTGGCTGGGTCGCGGCCCACCTCCATGCAAGCGCGGTCAAACGCTGCCGCCAGCAGGCGATACTGGCTGATACTCTGGGACGACACGTTCCACTCGTCGGCGTAGCGGGCGGTCAGGTGTAGCATCTTCGGCTTGAACGCGCCGATCATCAGCGGCGGGATCGGGTCGGGGCGTGGTTCGCAGGTCGCGTCGGTAATCTGATAATGCGCCCCGGCGAACGTCGCGTGGGGCGTGGTCCACAGCGCCCGGATGATCTGCACCGTTTCTTCCAGTTGCGCCACCCGCACCCCGGCGGGCGGGAAGTCATAACCGTAGGCCCGGTACTCCTCCTCGTGCCACCCCGCGCCGAGGCCGAGGAGGAACCGCCCGCCGCTGAGGAATTGCAGGGTTGCCCCCATCTTCGCCAGCAGCGCCGGGTTGCGGAACGACTGGCAGAGCACCGAATGGCCGAACTTCAGCCCCGGATGGCGGGCCGCCATGTAGCTGAGGGCGGTGAACCCTTCCAGCACCGCAAGATCCCCGAACTGCACGTGGTCCACAAACCAGGCGGAGTCGAAATGCCCACTGACCAGCGCCAGGGCACGGTCCAGGTCGGCGGTATAAGTGGCGGGCCGGATCGGGCCGCGCAGTTCGGCGGGCATAACGAAACCGAAGCGCACACGGGGCAGCGCGGAGCCGCTCACCCGCCCGGCCCCTTGACCGTGCGGAAGAAGTCGGTCGCCCCGGTGCGCAGCAGGTTGTGGACGGCATAGAGGATGATCCGCGCCCCCTGATCGACCCAGGCGCGGGCATCCTCGCCGCTGCTCGCCATGATCCCGACGGACAGCCCTGCCGCCCGCACCCGTTGGAAGACATCGCGGATGACCGCCCGCACCTCGTCATGGGCCGGGCCGTCGCGGAAGCCCATCGCCAGCGACAGATCACGCGGGCCGACGAAGAAGCCGTCCACCCCCGGCACCCGCAACAGGTCGTCCAGGTGTTCCACCGCCGCGAGGGTTTCGATCTGGGGCAAGACCAGCGTCTGCTCGTTGGCGTAGGTCAGGTAGTCGGCCTGACCCATCGTGCCGAGCAAGAAGTCGTTAGCCCGCACCCCCGCCGCGCCGCGTTCGCCTAGCGGCGGGTACTTGACCGCCGCGACCAGCCGTTCCACATCGGCCACCTCACGCACGCCGGGCAGCATCACGCCCATCACACCGCTGTCGAGGAACTGCAAAACCAGCTTGGGGTCGGCGCTGCGCACGCGGGCCAGCGGGATCAGGTTCACCGTTTCGCAGGCCCGCACCAGATGTTCGGCCTCCTTCGGCCCGCCCGCGCCATGCTCGCCATCCATCATATAACAATCGAAACCGAGGTGGCCGATGGCCTCGACCACCAACGGATCATAGATCGCCGTGAGGACGCCATAGATCGGCGCGTCTTGCCGCAGCCGGGTTTTCAACGTATTTTCGCGCATTGTCGTCGTCTCCTCCTTGGGGATGCCGGGCCACGCCGCCGCCGCGCCGCCCCGGCCCGATTATAGCCGGGTGCCGCCAGGGTGTCAATCGGGCCGACCAATGACCCAGGCAGCAACTCCGATGTCCTTTGTAGGATATGGCTCTGTCCATTGATGGTCGGTGACCCTAACACTTGAGGCAACCCGACCATCAATGGACAGAGCCATATCCTACAGACGCAAGGGGCATTCCGCCGAACCGATCACAGCCCGGCGGCACGGCAACAACAGGCGCTTGACAGCCGCCGCTACTTGATCTAGGATGGTAACGAACTAGCTACGGACCCGTCGCCGCCTGGTTGGGGATGGATGGCCCCCAACCCGATCCACACCTGGGACCCCTGGACTCCAGATACCCTGTGGTCCGCGCAATAGTCACCCCCTCCACACGGAGACCCACTGAGTAAAACCCATGCCGCTGATCTATCATCTCTATACCGCCGTCGAAGCTTGGTGCTCGTTGGATGCACTCGCTGTGGCCGTCAATGCCCAGGCCGGGCTACAGGCCGAAGTCACCCGCCAGGGCAACCAACTGCGCATCGCCTGCCGCCAGAAGCAACGCACCAGCATCGCTGACCTGCTGCCGTTCGACCAGGCCGCCTACGACGCGCTGCAACGCCGCTCGCAAGAACACATCAGCCAGCGCGAATGTGACAATGCCCCGCAGTTTCAGCGCACCGTGGTCCTCACCAGCCCCCAGGAGGACGAAGCGGGTGCCCTGTGCCATGTGACGATTGCCGACGCACTCTGGTGGCTGCTGGGCGGCTTCCTGGAAGACCCTGCTACCCGCACCCTGTGGGGGCGCGGAGCCTGGCGGCAGCAGGGCACCCTGCGCCAGCACGCGGCGGCCCTGCTGGCGGTGAACGAAAACACGGTCAGCCCGTTGCCGCCTCCCCTGCCGCCGCCAACGGTCCTCCCCCCGCTGGGCATGACGCAGGGGGTCACCGTGTACACCCTGCCCTATTGCCGTCATTGTCGCGCGCTGCTGGACCAACTGAAAGAGCGCGGCGTGTCCTACCAGGAGATCGATGTGGTCCAGACA
>JBBSEL010000595.1:0-3813 GCA_038239755.1 Chloroflexia bacterium
CGCCTCCTGACTCTCGGCGGCAAAGGGGGCCAGCGCGATCCGGTGCAGCCGCGCCCCCACCTGCAAATCCTGCCGCCGGGTGGTGATCAGCACGGCGCATGGTCCGGTGGGCGGCAGGAACGGTTCCACCGCCGCCCCGCTCTCGGCGTTGTCCAGGATCAGGAGCGCCCGCTTATGGGCCAGCACCTCGCGCAGCACCCGGCTGCGACTTTCCAGATCGGGGTAGGCGTTCACATCCCGGCCATAAGCGGCGGCAAAGGTGCCCGCCACGGCCAGCGGGTCGGCGGTATCGAGCCGCGCCCAGAGGACGCCGCCGGGAAAGTAGGGAGCCAGCAGGTAGGCCAGTTGGGCAGCCAACGTGGTCTTGCCCCCCCCGGCCATGCCCTGGAGGCAATAGACCGCCTCCTGCCGGGGGGCGAGCAGCTGGGCGCGCAGGTCCGCGATCTCGGCGGTGCGCCCGACAAAGATCGCCGGGGCGGGGACGGCCTGAAACGGGGGCGGAGGGTCGCCGGGTGCCCCGGTGGCCCAGGGGGCGAACAACACCTGCTCGTCGAGCGCGGAGTGCGCCTGCAACACGGCCAACGGGGGATACTTGGCGGCTTGCAACAGTTGCGTCACCCCGGCCAGGTCACTGCCCAACGCGGCAGCCAGCCGCAGCAGGTCTTGCCAGGCGCGCGGCTTGCGGACTCGCCCGTTCAGCCAGTTGACGACCGTTGCTTTGGGCAGGTCGGCCCGCCGGGCGGCTTGGCCCGGTGTGTACCCGGAGCGCGCGAACTCGGCGGCCAGCAGATCGGCAAAGGTGTTGGATGTGCCCATCTCGTTTGCTCTTTGATTGCTACGATTTGATACAATGTCTCGATCAGCAGCAACGACTCGACTCATAACCCCTATACGTTCAGCCTGATCGGGACCGTGGGCTTGCCCCCGCCGACGCCGACACCGGTGCCCCCGGCCCCCCGCGTCGGCGTGGTCTCCGGCGATGGGGTCACGATCACCCACAACGGCAGCTACGCCTTCCCCAGCACCCCCGCATGCACAGGGGTCTCGCGCGGCTTCACCATCTCCAATAATGGCGGTGCGCCACTGAACATCTATGGGGTGAGTGTCAGCGGCGAGGGCTGGAGTATCAGCCAAGCCCCACCGCCCGGCAACATCCCGATGGGCGGCAGCGTGGGCTTCTGCATCCTCCTCCAGTCCTGCACGGCGGGCACCAAGACCGGCCAGGTCACCATCAACTCGAACGACTCGGTCCATCCCGCCTTTCGCTTCACTGTGACCGGGACGGTGAACGGCCCCAGCGTGCGCGTGGTCGAGGGTGATGGCATCACCGTGGGCAACGGCAGTACCTACACCTTCCCCTCGATTGTGGTCGGCCAGTCCACCGGGCGCAGTTTCACCATCTACAATGACGGTGACATACCGCTTACGATCAGCAATATGACTGTAACCGGCGAAGGGTTCAGTCTGCTTTCCAACCCCATACCCCCGACGACGATCGACGCGCACAGCAGCGGGGTCTTCCGCGTCCGGCTGTCGTCGGGCACGGCGGGAAATAAGACTGGTCAGGTATCGTTCAACACCAACGTCCCTACGAGCAACCCGTTCAGCTTCACCGTGGTCGGCACTGTCACCCCTTGACCCCAATCGGCGGTCCCGGTGGCGAGGGCTGCCGGGACCGCCCCCATAGGCATCAAGCTAAACTCGCGGAGGTTGCTGGCTGCGCCGGGAGGCGCAGCCGTTGAAACGTCCGGGGCCGCTTGTGGTGGGGGGCCATGTGGCCAGTGGCCGCGATCACCCGCGCCATCAACTCCACCGCCGCGACCAGTTGCCCGACGCTGGCCCAACTACTGACCAACAGCACGGCATAGTGGCGCACCACCGCCGTCGCCTGCCCCAGGCTGCGGTCGTGCAACCCCCAACAACTCAGCACCACGATCCAATGGGTCAGCACCATCCCGATCAACTTGGCATACACTTCGCTCATGATCCGCCATTTATTCGTACTCGCTGTCCACTCGTCAATGCGCCCCTGGCTCTTCCACCGTTTGAACAATAACTCGATTTGCCAGCGCACCCCGGCCAAGATCACTGCTTCCCCCACACTCAACTGCGCGACCGGGATGTTGCTTACATAGACGTTCCAGCCGACACTCGCCAGCCGCACCGCACTGACGGGTTGCGCTTTGCGTTTGGCCGCGGCGTGCAATTGCCGACGGCGGTTGTCGGCCACTTCTTGGGTGACGCGTACCGCGATCAGCCGGGCGGGCAACCGTTCGGACACCCCCAGTTCCAGCCAGTGGTCGACCTGCGGGTCCGTTTGCTGGGCGAGCCAGTCGGCCAGGGTCCAGCGCACCTGCGGGGCGGTAAAGAGGATCACCCCGGTTTGCAAACGCGAGAACCAAAAGCCGTCGGCGGCGGTGATCTCGGCGAAGCGGGCCAGTTTGAAGAAGCCGCGGTCGGCCAAACGGACACCCGGCGGCGGGACCGGGTACGCGGCGACGGCGGTGGCCCGATCATGGACGCTGCCGGGCAGGAGTTCGACCCCGAAGAGCTGGCCGTGACGCAACTCCACGCCGCAGGCGAGTTTGAGCGTCGCGGACGAGGCCGGGGCCGGACGGCTGCCATTGCCACAGCCCGGCCAGAGGTCGGCCAAAGCGGGCGGGAGGCCAATCCCCGACGAGGCGAGGACAAAGACGGCGCTGAAGCGGGCCAACAAATCGGCGGCGGGTGGACTGGCGGCAGCGATCACGGTGGCAGCCGCCTGTTGGAAGACCGCGAGGAGCAGGTCGGCAGCCTGAACGGTGAAGTTTTGGTGGAGACCTTGTTCACTAATCGGCACGCCACAGGCGGCAGCGGTGCGACAATAGGCAGCGAGGGCGGCCTGGGGTTGGGCGAGCAGGGTGAAGACGAGGGTCTGGACAAAGACGGCGCCGGTTAGGGGTTTATCGCGGCGGCGGACAAAGCCGTTGGTACGGGCGATCTGATCGGCATAGGTGGACAGGATCTGCCGCAGCCGGGCGGCCATATCGGGTATAGTGGACATCACGGGACTCCTTGTGGGGGATGGGGATCGAGTACCTCCATCATGCCACAAGGAGCGCCTTTTGTCGGGGGAACATGGGCAACGTCCGCGTAATTAAGCTTGATGCCTATGGGGCTGCCGGGACCGCCCCTACCCCTTATTGGAGGACTCTCCCATGCGATACCAAAACGGGGGCACCCCCCTGCATCCCCTGCAACGAGTACCACGCATATACGCGGTTCGCAGGTTCCATTTTGCCTGATGTGACGATGGCCCTGCATATTCGGCATCCTTCTCGCTGGCCGGACCCGGCACGAGTCACCTCAGCGGTGCTATCGTCCATGCGCCATGCCTGCCGAAGGGTAGGGGAGGGGCGGGGGTGACGATGCGCCGCCCGTCCGGGCTAACGGCCGCGCGGTACTCACCATATCGCCTGATCGCCGCGCACATTCCCCTGGAAGAACAGGGCTGGTCTGGAGTCGCGCCCCATGCTATACTAGGGGCCACCGGCCTGGAGGTCGCTCCTTACGGGGGCTGGGAACGGCCTTGCTCAATGGTCTGCAACCTCGCCCACCCAGGATTGTCCCGGATTTTTGCAACCCCGCCACCTGGCGCAGGTTCGGGCGCTGCGGCCCCTCCAGGTGGCCCGACCGGCTGATCCGGACCGGCGGGTGGCGGTGCTCAGCGCCGTACCCCGGCACCGGGCGCTACTCAAAAGGGGGCGATTGATCTGATGGATTCTGCCTGGTTTGCCACCGTCCGGGCGTTGACCCTGGCCCTGGTGCGGGTCC
>JBBSEL010000596.1:0-3812 GCA_038239755.1 Chloroflexia bacterium
ACCAGTTCGGCCCGCACTGCCCGGTGCGGCTGGTCAATGTCGGCATTGCCGAACCGAAGAGGGGCGGGGGGGGGGCGGGGCTGGCGAACGGCGGGCTGATCCCGTTTGTCACCGGGGCCTCGCCGTTCCTGACCGGGCGGGCGCTGGAACAGATCAAGGCCGACCTGGCCTACTCCAACGCCAACGTCAAGCTGTGCGGGATCAGCAGCGGCATGGCCTATGGGGAATTGGGGCCGACCCACCATTCGATCGAGGACATGGCCTGGTTGCGGGCCATCGCCAACATGACCGTGATCGTCCCGGCAGACCCGGTGGAGACGGCGCAGGCGGTCAAGGTGGCGGCGCGTACCTACGGCCCGATGTTCATCCGCATCAGCCGCCTCCCGGTGCCCATCGTGCATGACGACGGCTATCGCTTCGAGATCGGCAAGGCGGCGCTTCTGCGCGAGGGCCGCGATGTGACCCTGATCGCCAACGGGGTGCTGGTCACCCGCGCCCTGACCGCCGCCGACCTGCTGGCGAAAGAGGGGGTACAGGCCCGCGTGCTGAACATGAGCACGGTGCGGCCTCTGGATGAAGCGGCGATCCGGGCGGCGGCGGCGGAAACGGGCGGCATCGTCACGGCGGAGGAACACACCGTCTATGGCGGGTTGGGCGGGGCCGTGGCCGAGGTGGTCGTCCAGCACCAACCTGTACCCATGCGCATCCTGGGCGTGCCGGGCGTGTTCGCGCCCACCGGCTCGGCAGAATGGCTGCTGGAATACTTCGGGCTGACCGCGCAAGGCATCTGTGCGGCGGCGCTCGACCTGCTGGGCGCGAAGGTGGCCCGCTGATGGGGGACGACCGGCGCGGCATCCTGGCGATTGACCAGGGCACCACCAACACCAAGGCGCTGCTGGTCAGCCCCACCGGGGCCGTCCTGGCCCAGGCGGCGCGCCCGTTGCAACAGACCTATCCCCACCCGGCCTGGGTGGAGCAAGACCCGCTGGCGATCTGGCAGAGCGTCCGCGCTGCGCTGGACGACTGTTTAGCCCTTGCGGACGGGGTCGCACCCATCGCCATCGCGGTCAGCAACCAGCGCGAGTCGGTCACCGCCTGGGATAGCCGCACCGGGGAACCTCTCGGTCCGGTCATCGTCTGGCAGTGCCGCCGCACTACTGCGTTCTGCGACACCTTGCGGGCGCGGGGGCTGCAACCGTTGCTGGAGGCGCGCACCGGGCTGACCATCGACCCGCTCTTTTCGGCCAGCAAAATGCGCTGGCTGCTCGATCACATCGCAGACGGCCAGGCCCGCGCCGAACGGGGCGAGATCTGCCTGGGGACGATGGATAGCTGGGTGCTATGGAACCTGACCGGCGGCACCGTCCACGCCTGCGACCTGACCAACGCCTCGCGGACCCAGCTATTGGACCTGGACACCCTGGCCTGGAGCGACGAATTGCTGGGCATCTTCGGGGTGCCCCGCGCCGCGCTGCCGCAGATCCAGCCGTCGAGCGCGCACTACGGGCAAAGCGTGGCTCTGGGTCGGCTCCCGGCAGGCATCCCGATCACGGCGCTGATCGGCGACTCGCACGCGGCACTGTTCGGGCAGGCGGGCTTCCTGCCGGGCACGGTCAAGGCTACCTATGGCACCGGCTCCTCGCTGATGACCCCGATTGCTACCCGTGTCGCCTCCACGCACGGCCTTTCAACCACCATCGCCTGGGCGCTCGGCCCCGGCCAGGTGACTTATGCGCTGGAAGGCAACATTTCGTTCACCGGCGGGGCGGTGCAGTGGCTGGGCGAATTTCTCATGCTGCCCGACCCGGTACAGGGGGTGGCCGACTTGGCCGCGCAAGTGCCCGACGCGGCGGGGGTCTATCTGGTGCCCGCGTTCGCCGGGCTGGGCGCGCCCCACTGGAACGACCTGGCGCGGGGGCTCGTCAGCGGCATCACCCGCAGCACGACGGCGGCGCACCTGGCGCGGGCCGCCATCGAGGCGGTCGCCTATCAGGTGCGCGACGTGTTCGACGTGATGCAGGCGGAAGCCGCCACCGATCTCCAGGTATTGCTGGCCGACGGCGGCGCGACCCGCAACACGCAACTGATGCAGTTCCAGGCCGATATTCTCGGCGCAGCGGTCCTGCGGAACCTGTCCACCGACGTATCACCGCTGGGGGCGGCCTACCTGGCCGGGCTGGCAAGCGGGGTCTGGTCCTCGTTGGACGAGATCGCCGCGCTGCCCCGCGCCCGCGACCGCTTCGACCCGCACCTATCGACCGAACAGCGCGCCCATGCCACTGCCGGGTGGCAACAGGCGGTGGCGCGCACCACCTTCGACACTATGCACACGCACCCTGCCGCCGGTCAGCCCGGTGGGCAGGGCGCGTAGGCGGGAAGAGGACCGATGTTATGGCCCGTGCTGATGAACTCCGCCTGATGACCAAGGTGGCGCGCCTGTACTACGAGCGCGACCTGACCCAACCCGAAATCGCCGCCCAACTCGACCTGTCGCAGGCCACCGTGTCGCGGCTGCTGAAGCGGGCCAAGCAAGAGCAAATCGTGCGGATCTCGGTGAACGTCCCCACCGGGGCCTACCCGGAGATG
The DNA here is from genome assembly GCA_038239755.1 of Chloroflexia bacterium. Taxonomy (GTDB): domain Bacteria; phylum Chloroflexota; class Chloroflexia; order QHBQ01; family JAICKM01; genus JBBSAN01. Next base: position 2,587 of record JBBSEL010000596.1, read on the forward strand.
GAGGAGGCGCTCCAGAAGATCTACGGGCTGAAAGAGGCGGTGGTGGTGGACAGCGTGGAGGACGACGACCAGATCCTACGCGATATCGGCGCGGCGGCGGCCTTCTACCTGGAAAGCACCGTGAAACCAGGCGAGATCATCGGCATCTCGTCCTGGAGCGCGACCATCCTGGCGATGGTCGATGCGATGCACCCGTTGTCGCGGCCCGCCGATATCCAACTGGTGCAGATCCTGGGTGGGATCCGCAACCCCGCCGCCGCCGTCTACGCCAGTCGCCTGATCGACCGCCTGGCAACCCTGGTGCGCGGGCAGGCCACCTTGCTCCCCGCGCCGGGCGTGGCCGGGTCGGTCGATGGCAAGCTGGCCTTGTTGGAAGACAAGTTCGTACAGGACGCGCTGGCGCTGTTCGACAAGGTGAGCCTGGCCCTGGTCGGGATCGGCACGGTCGAGCCGTCGGGCCTGCTGGCGAGCAGCGGCAACGTCTTTTCGCCGCAAGAACTGGACCTGTTGCGGGCGGCGGGCGCGGTGGGCGATATTTGCCTGCGCTTTTTCGACCGCCAGGGGGTGCCGGTGGCGACCCCGCTGGATGCGCGGGTGATCGGCATGGCCCCCGCCCAGTTGCGGCAGGTCAAACGAGCAGTGGCGCTGGCCGGGGGCAAGCGCAAGCAGGCCGCGATCCGGGCGGCGCTGCTGGGCGGGCTGATCAACGTGCTGATCACCGACCGCTTTACCGCGCACCACCTGATCGAAACGCAAGAAACCCCGCAAATAACGACGGCGCTACCAGCAGCCGTCTAGAGGTGAGGAGCATTCATGAGCTATACCCTGGGGAAGGACCGCAGCGACGCGACCACCCGTAGCCCGTCCGGCCCGAGCCGGCGACCGCTGCGGCTGGCCGTGCTGGGCTTGCTGGGCGGGTTGCTGCTGGTCTCGCTGACCGGCTGCACCCTCTGGACCGTCCGCTCGCTGCACCCGCCCGCCAGCGCGGCGAGCATCGAACCGGGCAAACCGGGCTTCAGCGCGGCGGCCTACGTCGATTCGATCTGGCAGAGCAAAGTGCTTCCGACCGTGGAAACGCAGGGAACCGACCTGCCGACCCTGCTGGCGGCGCTGAAGGCGGACCCTGCTGCGGCCAAGCAAAAGTACGGGCACCACGAGGGCCAGCGGCCCTACAACTTCCTGGTCAAAGGCGAAGGCAAAGTACTCAAAGTCGATACGGCCTCGCG
>JBBSEL010000597.1:0-3803 GCA_038239755.1 Chloroflexia bacterium
AATGAGCGCATCCACGCGGGGTTTCAGCAGCTTGACCACCAGGGTGCCGCGAACCAGCATAGCGAAGATCTTGTTATGGACCTTGAGTTCTGACGCACCAAACCGATTGCGCCCCCGGCCCGCTTCCAATGGCGCGGTAACGCCAGGGATGCCCGCCAGCGCTTCAACGATCCCGGCATACAGCTCTTCCGGCGTAGGCGCTTCCGGTTCCATCACAAGCTACCTCCAAGCACTCACCGATCCACCAACCGCCATCACGCCTCACGCCTCACGCCTCACGCCTCACGTTTCACCCCTCACAGCGCCGCATAGCTAGACGCCATCGAGGGCCGGGCCGGGATCGCCGCCGCCAGGAGGGTGTCGTACAGGGCGCAGGTGGCGGCGACCATCTGGCGGACCTGGAAGTGGTGCAGGAGGCGCACCCGCCCGGCCTGGCCCATGCGGTCGGCGCGGGCCGGGGCCTGGAGCAGGCCGATGATCGCCTCGGCCAACGCCGCAGCATCGCGGGGCGGTACCAGCAGGCCGGTTTCGCCCTCGGCAATCGCCTCGCTGGCCCCGACCACCCGCGTGCCGACCACCGGTCGCCCCGCCGCCATCGCTTCCAGCACGAACAGGGGTAGCCCTTCAAAGAGCGAGGGCAGCACCGCCAGAGTGAACTGGCCGACCAGGGTGGGCACATCGGTGCGGGTGCCCAGGAAATAGACGCTGTCGGTGATCCCGGCGGTAGCGGCCTGCTGCTCCAACTCCGGGCGCAACGGGCCATCGCCCACCAGCACCAGCGCGGCCTCGGGCACGGCGGCCCGCACCGCCGCCCACGCCTCCAGCAAATAGCGATGCCCCTTCTGCTCGTACATCCGCGCCACCGTGCCGACGACCGGGACCGTGGGGGCTAGTCCCAACTCGGCCCGCAGATGCCCCCCGGTGGTGCCGTCCAGGGGCGGGAACCCGCCGGGGTCGATCCCGTTGGAGATGGTCACAAGCTGGTCAGGCCGGACGGTGCCGCTCGCGAGGTGGCTCTGCCCGGCCTCGGCGGACACGGTGATCACCCGCTGGAGCAGCCCGTTGACCTCGCCCTTGCGGGTCGTCTCCTGGTCCGGGGGCAACAGGTAGGGCAGATGCTCCGTGCTGAGGATCACCGGCACTCGCACCTCGTAGGCCGCCCAGGTGCCCCAGTGCCCTTCCCAGCCCACCCCGATCTGGTTATGGAAAACCTGCACCCCCCGGTCGCGCAGGAGCGCCTGCAAGGCCAGCCAATCGGCGGTATCGGCGCTGCTGCGCACGGTCAAGGGGTGGTATTCGACCCCGGCCCGCTCGGCGCGGGTGATCAGGGCCTGGGCCGCCGGGGTGGGTGGGCAGACGAGGAGGGCATGATACCGTTGCGGGTCGAGATTTTCGAGGAGCAACGCCAGGTGCGTGCCGACGCCGCTCGGTTCCAGGCTGTCGGTGAAAAAGCAAATAGGGATGGGCGTCATAATCCTCCTGCGGAGTCGCGCCGGGGGTGGTGTGCCGGGTGGTGGTCGTGTGCCAAGGAGACCCCGATGTTCGCCAGCCACATAGTAAAACACGATTAGCTGAAAGCGCAGGCAAGAACTGTGCCGCCTACCAGGTAGATGCTCTGGTTGACGCGAGATCCTAGAAGGGGTACAATAGGAAGACTATTATGGCCGAGCCTCGCTCCTGATTCGGGCCGCTTACGAGCGTTGCAGGTAGGGTAGGGATGATGCAACAGGAACACGAAACGGCAGATGCCGCCGCGCCCCAACGCCTGGAAGCGTGCGTGCGGGGCCGCGTGCAAGGGGTCGGTTTCCGCGCCTTTGTCCGCCACCAGGCCCAGCGCCTGAGGGTGCAGGGGACCGTGTGGAACGGGCACGACGGGGCCGTCTATGTCGTGGCCGAGGGTGCCCGCCCGGCCCTGGACACGCTGCTGGCGGCGCTGCACGCGGGACCGGGCGCGGCGCAGACGGCCAGCGTGGAAACCCACTGGACGGCGGCCACCGGCACCGTGCCTAACCCGTTCCAGGTGGAAGGATGAGCGCTGGTGCCGCCCCTGGCGCGGGCCTGACTGGCTCGCCCGACCTGAGCGACCGCCGCACCACCACCGGGGCGATCCGGGTGCGGCGGATGCGTGTGGCCTGGGCCATGATCTGGCTGGGCCTGATCGGTTTTGTGCTGCTCTGCGGCCTGGGGGCCTTCGCCATCTTCACCTATACCACCAGCGCCAGCGTCACCCAGAGCGCCACCGTGCAACGAATGCATGGCAGCCTGCTAGAGGTGCGCCGGGCGGGCGAACGTGAGTGGCGGGTGGTCAGCGAACCGTTCACGACCACGCTCAAAGAGGGCGACTCGGTACGCACCGGGGCCGACACCGCCGCGTTCCTCACCCTGTTTGATGGCAGCGCGGTCACCGTCTATTCGTCCAGCGAGATCAAGCTGGACGCGCTGCAAGCCAGCCGCTATGGCAATCAGGAGAAGCGCGTCGCCGTGAGCCAGGTGCGCGGGGTGGTGACCTATGGCCTGGCCGACCGCAATCCCTACGGCAAGCTGGACGCGCGGGTCACGACCGATCAAGCACAGATCACCCTGGGCGACAACACGACCGTGCGGATCACGATGCTGGCGGCGGTGCGGACCACCCCGGCCTCTACCCAGGTGGTGGTGCAGCGGGGCACCACGGTGGTCATGGCGAACAACGAATACGCCCGCCCGAAACCGAACGAGATGGTGCAGGTCTATACCGGTCGCCCGCTGGCGACCCCCGAACTGGCCACCGACGAGCTATTCGCCAACGGCGGCTTTGAAACCCCCCCAGACGATCCCGACGAGGTCTACGCCGGGTGGATCGCTTTGCCCGGCCCCACCGCCCCGATCGAGGGTGCCCATGTGATCACCCACACCGAGGAGACGGCGGGCGAGCCACGGTCGGTGGAGTTGACCCGGTCGGCCACCCAGTCGGGGGCGACGCGGGTGACGGTGAAGCAAGACCTGAACCGGCAGGTGAGCTTTTATCACACCCTGCGCCTCCACCTCCAGGTGCGCGTGGTCGAGCAATCGCCCGATACCGACCCCAACGGCCCCTACCCGCTGATTTTGCAGATGCATTACTACGATCAGGAGGGGCATGAGCGGATCTGGGAGCAGGGGTTTTATTACGCCTCGGGCGGGAACAACGCCACGCCGAGTAACCCTACCGATGCGCTGGTCAAGCGGGGGTTGTGGCAGACGCGCGAGTATGACTTGAAAAAGCTGGCCCCCGACGCAGTACGGCTGGGCTGGTTGGATGTGATCGGGAACGGCACCCAGTTCTCGGTCTGGGTTAGTGAACTGTCGTTAATCGGCAAATAAGCGGATGTGTACCGGGCCAGCGACGGCGCTCACCAGGGAGCCGGGGTCCGATCATAAAGGAGGCTGTTGGTTGAGTAGGATCGCAGTTGCGGGAGTGAATTACGTCGGGCTGGTCACGGCGACCTGTTTTGCCGACCTGGGGAACCGTGTGGTGGGGATCGAGATCATGCCGGAGAAGGTCGCCAAGCTGCGCCAGGGCATCTCCCCGATCTACGAACCCGGCCTGGAAGAAATGCTGGGCCGCAACCTCAAAGCCGGGCGTATTTCGTTCACCACCGATTATGCCGAGGGGCTGGCCGGGGCCGAGTTCATCTTCATCGCTGTCGGCACCCCCGAAGGCCCCGACGGAGCCGCCGATCTCTCCCAGGTCGAGTCTGCCGCCCGCTCCATCGGCACCCACGCCACCGCCGATATTATCATCATCAACAAGAGCACCGTGCCGATCGGCACCGGTGATCTTG